>CAZRDI010000088.1:1506-5908 GCA_964598825.1 uncultured Dehalococcoidales bacterium | reverse complement strand
CCCCGGCAAGGGGCGCTATAAATAACAGGGCTGAGACGAACTGAGAGCTTATATCACCCGGCAACTCAGTTATTCCACCCTTTAGCCTGCCCCCCTCAACAACCACCGGTGGCAGTTCACCCTGGCAGGAGCAATCTACCCCTAATTGTCTGAGCGCCTGGACTAAGGGCTTAACCAGCCTCCGGGAAAGGGAAGGCCCGGCGATTAAGCGGCACCTGCCGGGAACCAGCGCACAGATAGCGGTCATAAACCTTAATGTTGCCGCCGATTCAGCGCAGAACAGGTCTGCGTCCGGCTCACGGAAACTGCCGCCGGTGACCCGCCACAAGTCCCCTTCCTTATGCACACTAACCCCAATCTTACTCAACACATCTATGGCGGCTTCAGTATCATCCGAAACCAGGGGATTCAATATCTCGCTTTCGCCGTCAGCCAGCGCCGCACACATCAGCCCGCGTATGGTGTAGCTCTTGGAGGACGGTGCTTGAGCCTTGCCCTTTATCTCACTTTTAGAAATTAAGGCTTTCATTTTCTTTTTCTTTCAGTTTCCCCTTACATATCACGACCGCCAGTAACCCTTATGACCTGGCCAGTAAGCCAACTAGCCTGATCCGACGCCAGAAATAGAATAGCATTTGCAATATCTTCAGGCTGCCCCAGCCTTCCCAGTGGAATAGTAGGGACTAATCTCTCTTCAGCTTCTTTATCTATGTAACCAGTTTGAGTAGCACCGGGCGCAATAACATTCACGGTAATTCCCAGTGAACCGACTTCTCCAGCTATGGCCCGAGTTGCGGCTTCAACCGCTGCTTTGCTTGTGCCATATGCAATCTGGGTTCTGAAGTACTGAGCGGGGCCAGTACTCAAGTTGATAATGCGACCCCAATTTCTGTTGCCATCTCTATGCCTACGCACAAACTCTGCGATTAGTAGCAAGGTCGCACGGGTATTAACATTGTAGGTCTGATCTACCACTTCTGCCGTCAAGTCAGTTATACTATCAGCGTCCGAATAGTGAGCTGCGTTATTCACCAAAACATCGACGGGGCCAAGTTCAGACTCGGCTTTGTCAAAAAGCAGCGTGACATTGTCAGAATTGGTCAGGTCCGCCTCCACTGCTATAGCAGTTCCGCCCTCTTCCCGAATCGCATCAAGCACCTCGATGGCAGACTTCATTCTCATGGCATTGTAAAAGGCCCATCCCCGCTCAGTCACCTTCTCAATATCTTCGCCGTCTATTTGCTCTTGCTGCACCGGCAGCCTAAGATATGTGAGGAGAACGGCGGCACCCTCCCGCGCAAAAGCCTTGGCAGTCGCTGCCCCAATCCCAACAGGATTGTTCGCTCCTGTAATGAGCACCACTTTTCCTTTCAGTCCTGTATCAATCATACTACTTTCCCATACCCAACTTTTTAATTATCCGCTCGGCCACGGCGCCGATGTCCAGCTTTGAGGTATCTATTGTCATATCAGCCGCCCGCTCGTAAAAAGGCCTCCTGAAATCCGTCAATTCCTTTATGGTCGCTAACTTGTCCGGCGTCTCAAGGAGAGGCCTCGTCTCCCCCTCACTCAACGCCCGCTCCAGAATCGCCTCCGGTGACGCGGTCAGACAAACTACTATGCATTCCTCTTTTAGCCGGTCAATGTTTATCTTATTGAGAACCACCCCACCCCCGCAGGCGATAACCAGATTTTTAGCCCCTGACACCTCTCTGGCCGCCTCAATCTCAAGCTTCCGGAAAGCCGACTCACCGTCCTGCTTAAATATCTCCGGTATGGTCTTTCCCGCCTTCCGCTCAATAAAGTCGTCCAGTTCCACGAATTCCTTGCCCAGCCTCCCGGCGACCACTCTGCCCACAGCGCTCTTACCGGTCGCCATGAAACCTATCAAAGCCAGGCTACTTTTCATATTCTTGCAACACCTTGTTTATTGTCTCTTTCATCAGTTCCACCGGCGCCTTTAAGCCGGTCCACATCTCAAAAGCCAGAGCCCCCTGCCAGACCAGCATCTCAATGCCGCTTATGGCATCGGCACCGGCCTTCTCAGCCTCAGCCACCAGCCTAGTTTTACCCGCGCCGTAGACCACGTCATAGACGGTGAGACCCGGCCTGAGCAGTCCAGATGGCACCGGCGTCTCACCGGCACCACCCATGCCCACGCTGGTAGCATTGACCAGAATATCGGTCTCCTCAAGAGCCGCGGACAGATTCGCCTCGTTCAACTCCAGGGCTTCAACCTCACAGTTAAAGGCCCGGGAGATACGGGTGGCCAGTTCCACCGCCCAGTCAAACTCCTCCCGCCTGTTGAGGATGACCAGACCGGCCCCCTTCTCAGCCAGGATAAAGGACACCGCCCTTGACGCCCCACCGGCACCCAGCACCACCGCCTTTTTCCCCTCCGGCTCAATTCCCCTCTCCAGCAAAGGTTGCAGAAACCCGGTGGCATCCGTGTTATAGCCCCTCAAAACCCCGGCGTCGTTCACTATAGTGTTGACGGCACCTATTTTCTCCGCCAGGGGGTCTAATTTATCCAAGAACGGGATGACAGCCACTTTATGGGGTATGGTAACATTTAGCCCCCTTATGTTCAGGGCTCGCATACCCTCAATAGCTTCGCCCAGCTCATCCCTGCCCACACGAAAGGGAAGATACACGTAGTCTATCCCCTTACTCCGAAATGCGGCATTGTGCATTACCGGCGACATGGTATGCTCTACAGGGTCGCCGATTAACCCGCAGACAACGGTCTTGCCTGATATACTCGAATCTTCCATCATGCCATCATCCCATAGATATTTCTGAGGTCTTTTACCGTTAGCTGTCCGGGGGCAGATTCCATCCCCTCCCCAATTGAGGCATAGGTGAAATTACCACCCACCAGAGGGCAGAGAACGCGGCTGATATAGCCCAGAGGCCCCATAGCAAAGGAGACCACCCTGGCTTCGGGCAACTCCGGGATTAGCCGCAGAACGGTCAGGTTATCCTCAAACTTTTGTGCGGTAGTAACCACCTTACATATATCAGCACCGGCATCCATCTGCCTCTGCGCTATCTCTTTCAGACTCTCCAGAGAAGGAGTTCTCTCCAAATCGTGCCGGGACAGCAGGCACTGTGCCCGCTTTTTAATTAGCCCCACTACCTCATCAAGATTCGCCGTTCCCAGCTCAATATCCACTATACCAGCCCCTAACTCGCTGGCGCCGATAAGTTCCTCCACCCTTTCCGCCTCACCCTTTTTCCAGTTGCCTCCTTCAGCCGCCCTTCTGTTAGTGGCTAACCACGGTTTCTCAAGCCGCCCGGCTATCTCCCGCCAGTCGCTACCGATAAGGTCAATTCTAACCTCCAATAAATCAACCAGCGGCTCAATTGCCTTTATCGCTTCCAGGTCATTATTTACTATGGCGGCACAAATTCTAGGCTTCTTCATTACTCGGCTCAACCAGAACTTCTCTGACCAACGAAGGGCTTACTTCATCGGTGATAAATACATCCCCTATCGATTTGAGCAAGACGAACTTCATCTTGCCCCCTGAAATCTTCTTGTCATGCCGCATGGCCTGGATTACCCGCTCCGTCTCAAGCTCCGGCATCTTCGCCGGCAGGCCGGCCCTGGTAATAAGACTCTCCAACCTCGCCAGCTCATCCCCATCAAGAACACCGAGCCTGGCCGAGATTCTCCCCGCAGCCAGCATACCCATAGCCACCGCCTCTCCATGCCATACCCTGAAACCTGAGACTGTTTCAATGGCATGCCCCACAGTATGGCCATAGTTTAACACATTCCTTAACCCCAAATCCCTCTCGTCCTTTTCCACCACCTCGGCCTTAATTTCAGCCGAGCGGGAGACAACTCTCTCCAGCACCGGCTCGTCAAACGATTTTATTTTATCAAGCTTCTCCTCAAGGTAGGTGAAGAACTCCTTATCCCATATAACCGCATGTTTTATGACCTCAGCCAGCCCGGTAGACAGGGCACGCGGGGGGAGGGTTTTCAGAGTGCTTATGTCAGAGATAGTTAAGCCCGGCTGGTAAAATGCCCCTATCTTATTCTTAAGCTGCCCCTGGTCCACCGCAACCTTACCGCCAATACTGCTGTCAACCTGTGCCAGCAGGGTGGTCGGCACCTGCACCAGAGGTAACCCACGCAGATAGGTGGCGGCAACAAATCCGGCTAAATCGCCGATAACCCCACCACCCAGGGCTAAAACAGGGGTCAACCTTTCCACATGCAGGCGGCTAAGCTCATCGTACAGCCTGCCGGCAGTCTCCAGTGATTTCTGTTCCTCTCCCTCAGGAACCTCTATAATAGCCACCTCAAAACCCTCATCGGCAAGCCTCTGCCGGAGGGCATCACCGTACAGTCCCTTTACCACGGAATCGGTAATAATTACCAGCCTATCAC
>CAZRDI010000088.1:0-1406 GCA_964598825.1 uncultured Dehalococcoidales bacterium | reverse complement strand
GGCTCCGGCGGCTATAGCCGCGCAACTCATACTAAGAATGAGGTCCCGGCGACCTGTGGCATGACTGGGGTCAACAATTACCGGGAGATAGGTCTCTTTTTGAATTACCGGGATAGAAGCCAGGTCAAGCATGTACCTCGTGTAGCTTTTACCCTTACCTACAGGTAACATCCCCCTCTCACATAAAATGATATTCCTGTTGCCTACAGCGGCAATATATTCAGCAAAAGACAGGAATTCCTCAATGCCAGCCCCGAAATGCCTTTTAAGCAAAACGGGCTTGCCCTTCATCGCCGCGCTGGTGAGCAGGTCCTGGTCATACATATTTCTGGCTCCTATCTGAAGTATATCAACATACTCCGCCACCAAGTCAACCTGTGCTTCACCCCTTATTTCGGTTATCACCGGCAGTTCAAACTCTCTGCCCGCTTCACGCAACCACCCCAGAGCCTCCTCCGCCTCTTTCCTGCCCACAGCCCCCAGCCCCTGAAAAGAGTGAACTGAACTTCTGGGCTTAAAAACCCCACCCCTGAGGATATGACCGCCAGCTTCCTTCACGCCCTCCGCAATTCTGAATAGCTGCGTCTTGCTCTCCACGGCACAGGGTCCGGCAATGAATACCGGCTCATCACCGCCTATCTCAACATTTCCCACCTTGACTGCCATATGTTCAAACCCTCCGGAAAATTTACTATACTCCCTGCTGACTAATTTATAAGGGGTTTCAATTCCCATCGCCTCTTTCACCCCGGAGAGAACTGCCAGATGAGCAAAGTCCACTTCGCTTTCGTCTCCCACTATCCCGATTACAGTTCTATATTCCCCCTTTGAGACATCAGCCCTCAGCCCATATTTCCCTATCTCTCTTATTACCCGGTCTACCTGTTCCTGCGTTGCACTGGTATTCATTATTATCATTCTTCCCATCCTCCTTTTCAATACGATACCTTATAGCGACCTAAAAAACAGAACCCTCCGCTTGGGAGGGTTCTGTTGAAGTTCTTCTTCCTGGATCTATTGCCTATGCTATGCTTAAATCTTCACGCCAATGCCTCCTAAGCGCACCTGTGCGCCCAGTAAACGTAAAATAGCTATAATACCATTCACGGGAGGCCATATAAGCTAACATTACTCTATACTCAATTTCCTTTCAGAGTAGCGTAACATAAATAAAACAGCCTGTCAACTTAACCCACACCCCCGGATTAACGACACCCAACGTATTGAAAAGGCAACCCTCCGATGATACAATCAAGCCGTGACACACCAAGCAATGCTGTCCACCCCACCCGCATTTCTACTATGGCTGTGGCCACTCCTGGACAGGATAATCTCCAGATGGTCTGGTATAAAGCCGTTGAGAAAAGACAAAATGGGCATCATAAACATTGAGCTACGGCGGCACC
>CAZRDI010000087.1:1654-6077 GCA_964598825.1 uncultured Dehalococcoidales bacterium | reverse complement strand
CGTCAGCCTGGTTATTAGCGTTGATTGCGGAATTACCGCCCTCTCTGAGGTCAAGAAGGCAAAAAGGATGGGGCTTGACATAGTCATTACCGACCACCACACTCCCCTCCCCCAAATCCCGCTTGCCCATGCCGTCATTAACCCCAAGCTGTCTAATTCGAGCTATCCTTTCTCAGAGCTAACCGGCGTTGGGGTAGCCTTTAAACTCATCCAGGCTCTGTTCCAGAGCATCGGCAAAGAGGAACAATCTGACAGGCTAATGGACCTGGTAGCCATAGGAACCATAGCCGATATGGCTCCTCTACTGGGTGAAAATAGATACCTGGTTAAGCAGGGGCTGAAACTAATGAATACTGCCCCCCGCCTTGGTATAAGGGAACTAATAACCCAGACCGGACTAACCCCGGGCAGGCTTGATTCAGAAAGTATTTCCTGGGTCATAGCCCCCAGATTAAATGCCGCCGGCAGACTGGCGCACGCCCTGACCGGTTATAAATTGCTGATGACAAACTCGCCGCAGGAAGCACAAGCCTTATCCGCATGGTTGGAGCAAAAAAACGTAGAACGACAGAAACTAACCCAGAAGGCACAGGCAAAAGCCAGAGAGCAGGTACTGGCTCAGGGGATTTCACCACTTCTGATAGCCAGCGATAAAGACTATCCGATTGGTATTGCCGGGCTGGTCGCCAGCCGTCTATCAGAAGAATTCTACCGCCCGGCTACCGTTATCAGAACGGGAGATAGGATGAGTAGCGGCAGCTGTCGCAGTATTCCTGAATTTAATATTATCCTTGCCCTGAACCAGTGCAGTAGTCTCCTGACTCACTTTGGCGGACATGCCCAGGCTGCCGGTTTTACCCTGCCGACCAGAAATCTGCCTCGCCTGGAGCAAATGCTTTCAGAGATGGCAGTCGCCCAGCTTGAGGGGGTTGACCTCCGTCCCCACCTGGATATTGATGCCGAGGTCACTCTGCCCGAACTCGGTGGAGACACTTTCCCGAAAATTCAACAGCTAGCTCCCTTCGGACGCGGTAACCCATCGCCCACATTCCTCAGCCGGGGGGTAGAGGTTGTTGATTGCCAGACCATGGGTAATGGAGGGCATTTGAGGCTGAAACTGAAGCAATCAGGTTCCACATGGAGCGGAGTGGGTTTTAGGCTGGGTGGTTATCTGGCCGAGGTGGCTCCCCGGCTTGACATCGTCTATAATTTAGAAATAGACCGCTGGCGTGGGGAGGAGAATCTGAGGCTAAATATCCTCGACTTCAGCCCGTGAAATTAACGTATATAGACTAATGTGCTCTCAGGACATTTAGTAGTTACGCTGCCATTACAGCATGCCTGCTCAAAGCTAAGATAAGACTCCTGGAGAAAGATGGTACCCGTTTATTGTAAAGAAGGATGATAGATGAAGGCTGAAGGTAACGACAAAAACGAGGCGACGGGACAAGACCCGGGCTCAGAGAACACGCAGATGAGACCCAGGGGTGTTAACAGAGCCGAGGCTATGGGGAAAGACCCGATCTGGGGTCTGATGCTCCGCTTCTCGGGACCGGCTATAGTGTCCATGCTGGTAGCCTCCAGCTATAATATAGTAGACGCTATTTTTGTCGGTCGTCTTGGCCCTGAAGCACTCGCCGCTCTAACGGTCGCCTTCCCGGTAATGATGGTATTTATGGCCATCGCCATGGGAACCGGGATAGGGGCAGCCTCCCTAATCTCCCGACGCCTAGGGGCTGGAGAACGGGGGGAGGCAAACAGGGTTGCCAGCATCTCCATTACCCTCTCTATCCTTGTAGGCGCTCTTATGACCCTTATCGTTCTGCCGAATATGGAGCCTTTACTGCGTCTATTTGGAGCCGGTGACTCCGTCCTGCCACTGGCTAAGAGCTACCTATCTGTTCTGGCTATCTTCGCCGTGGTAGAGTTTTTCCCCCTGGTTACTACCAATGTCATAAGGGCCGAGGGGAGGCCGGTTCTCTCCAGCGCAGTCATGATTATATCAGCCTTGAGCAACATCGTCCTGGACCCCATACTCATCTTCGGTTTGGGGCCAATACCGGCTATGGGAGTAGGCGGGGCAGCTATAGCCACCGCAGGTGGTCGAGCCATCGGGGCAGTTGTCCTCATCATCTATTTCGCCTCAGGGAAGTCATCATACAAATTCCGTCCCAGCTATTTTATGCTTAATATGAAAATAGTGTTTGAAATCTACCGTGTGGGGATAGCCTCAATAGCTCACTCAGCCGCCGGCTCGTTCGTTATGGCACTGGTCAATAGAACAGCAGCGTCTTTCGGAGTTGTTCCCCTCGCTGTGATGGGTGTCCTCTTCCGCGCTTCCAGCTTTGCCTTTATGCCCTGCGTGGGTCTCGGGCAGGGAGTACTGCCGCTGATTGGATATAACTTCGGCGCGAAACAGAAAGAGCGTATCGGGGAAATTGTTGTCAAGGCTGGATTAGCCAGTCTTGCCTGGGGAGCACTGTGCTGGCTAGTGGTTATACTGTTATCGACTCAGGTTATGTCTATATTCAGCACAGACCCGCAGTTCCTGACTGAAGGAAGCCCGGCTTTCAGGATATTCGCCTGCGGTTTCTTCCTTATAGGTACTCAAATGATCCTGAGTCACTTCTTCCAGGGAATCGGCAAGGGGCTCCCCTCTCTGGTGCTGGCATCCGCCCGCCAGATTATCTTCCTGTTACCGCTGCTCTTAATTTTCCCACGAATATTCGGTTTGACAGGGCTGTGGATGGCCTTTCCCGTCTCTGACGTCCTATCCGTTGTGCTCACACTGACCTGGACAAGCATTGAGTTTCGCAGGCAGGGGATAAAATTTCGCCTGCGTTATCAGCGAGGGGATTCAGAAAAAGACCCCTCCGGCACATCGGTTAGTTAAGCCGCTGAACTTTCCGCTTTAACCCACCTTGTTTTCAAAGCCAAGAGGGTAATACAAACAGCTAATACGACTATGCTTATTACCTGAGCCTGGTGTAACCCGAACAGGAACGACGTCCCCGGGCGCAGGAAATCAATGCCAAGCCGCCATACGGCATAAAGGCTGAGGTAGATAAGGAATAGCGAGCCGTCAGGCTTGAACCGTCCTCTCAATTTGAGCAGCACACCGAAGACCAATAGTCCATATAGAAACTCATAAGGCTGCGTGGGATGAACCGCTACGCCGAGAGGTTCGCCACTTAAAATATAAAGGCTGTCAGGATGCTCATAGACTACGCCCCAAGGCAATGAAGTGGGTAAACCATAGCAGCAGCCGTTTATAGTGCAGCCTATCCTGCCTATGACAGCCTGACCCACCACCACTGCCGGCGCCACTAAATCGGCAAAGTAGCCGAAGTTGAGCTTACTAAATCTACTGTAAACCCAGATACCGAGGGCAGCACCCAGAATGGCACCGTAGGCAGTCAGACCCCCGCCGCCGACTATCTCCCCCGGGCGCTGCACGTAGTATTCCCACAGGTCAATAACATGGAGCAACCTTGATATAATGATTCCCGATGGAACGCCTACTATTGCCGCCATGAAAACGGTTTCATAACTAATTTTGGCCCCCTTCTTTACCCGCCACGCCAACCACAGGACTATCCAGACAATAGCCAGCGCAATAAAGATGCCATACCACCTGACGCTTATGGAGCCTATGGTGAAAGCTATGGGACTTATACCTATTTCAATCATTATTCCTCCCAGAAACTAGACTGTTACCGATTTCTACTCCTCAGACGTTTCCCGATAAAAGCACCTATCGTAGCACCTATAACCCCGCCGGCAACAACACCGCCGACAATAACGAGGAGAGTACCCAAACTTCCCAAAACACCCCCAACAATCATGCCAACTATGGTACCAATCAGAGTATATTTATCCCCGGGTTTCTTTCTTGGTGGCTTTTCCGGGTCGTGCTCACTTCCATACTGTTTCTCGAGCTGGTCCCGAGTCAGAGCATCATTCAACTCCTGAGGCAAGTTATAGAAGTGAAGAATGGAATTACCTCTAAGGAAGCTATTATCGCCGCAGCTAATACTCATTTAGTCCACCTCCACTCCTCTTGCTTCCAGCTGAGGGATATAGATGTTCAGCGACTCGTCGCTCAGAGAATTACCAAACATAATCCGCAGGGTGCTCAGGTTCGTCAGAGAAATCAACGGCGAGATGTCACTAATCTGGTTGTTTGAGAGACCGAGCACCTCCAGACTAGTCAGCAAACTCAGTGCCGAAACGTCGGTTATCTGGTTTCCGTTGGAGAAACCCCCGAGTTCGAGGTGGGTCAAGCCGGTCAATGAACCCAGCGATGAGACATCGGTTATACGGTTAGAACCAAGGTAGAGCGAGTTTAGTTTAGTCAGGGAAGCCAGCGGTGAAAGGTCGCTTACTTGATTATCAAAAAGCGTGAGTGAGGTCAGATTAGTCA
>CAZRDI010000087.1:0-1554 GCA_964598825.1 uncultured Dehalococcoidales bacterium | reverse complement strand
ATCGGTTATCTGATTATCGATAAGATTGAGTGAGGTCAAGTCGGTCAATGAACCCAGCGATGAGACATCGGTTATCTGATTATCGATAAGATTGAGTGAGGTCAAGTCGGTCAATGAACCCAGCGATGAGACATCGGTTATACGGTTAGAACCAAGGTAGAGCGAGTTTAGTTTAGTCAGGGAAGCCAGCGGTGAAAGGTCGCTTACTTGATTATCAAAAAGCGTGAGTGAGGTCAGATTAGTCAGCGAAGCCAGCGGCGACAGGTCGCTTATTTGATTATCATCAATAATGAGCTTGGTCAGATTAGTGCAGCGTTCCAGCCCGCAGAGGTCGGTAATCTCTACTTCTCGTAGCCTGAGGGTGGTAAGCTCCTCAAGGTCCGAGGGAAGAATATCCCCCTCGGGCTTGTCGATAGCCTCCCTTATGGCAGCTTCAAGATTGGGGTCGGGGAAGGCTACCGTAGCCGGACCGCACCCGACCACCCCACCGAGACTAACCAGAAGCATCACTGCCAGCCCTGGTAAAAGACACTTCTTCATTGCTCTACACCCCCTTCACAGACCCTGCCGCAGCAGCCCTTCCAGCAGTATCCGCGCCGCTTCCTTATCCAGAGGTTTATTATTATTGCCACATTTAGGCGACTGTATGCAACTCGGACAACCCTCCCGGCACGGGCACTCGGTAATTACCTTAAGTGTAGCCTGCCACAGTTCCCTCACCAGGTCAAATCCCTTCTCGGCAATACCGACGCCGCCGGGGTAGGCATCATAAATAAATATCTGCGCCCTTCCCGTATCGGGGTGGAGGGGAGTGGACACACCGCCGATATCATTGCGGTCACACAGGGCAAATAAGGGGAGAATGGCAATAGCAGCATGCTCGGTGGCATGCAAACCGCCCGCGAGGTCCAATTGAGCCTCTGTCGCCCGTTTCAGTGCTTCTGGCGGCAGGTCAAACCACAGGGCGACGGTCGGAAAGCGCTGGGGCGGCAGGTCAAGCGGCTCTTCACCGATTACCTCGTCGGTAAACTGCGCCTTCTTCTTGAAACCGACCACGTTATTGGTAACCTCTACCTCTCCCAGGTATACCTTCACCGGCCCGCAGCTTTTGTTCCGCAACACCCTGGTAATGCGCAAATCCTCCAGCTCCTTGGTCTGGGTATAATAAGTAGCGTCAGTCGGTGCTGCGTAGGCAGTATGGCTGGCTATGTCAAGCTCGTTAACCAAATAGGACTCACCCTGATGAAGATAGATAGCCCCGGGATGTATCTGGAAAAAGGCAATATCAGCCCCCACCGTCTCCAGCAGGACGCCGTTGGAGACATCAATAAGGGCATAGTCCTCCCCCGATGCGGAACGGATATTAACACCCTGGGACGGATAGGCAATACGGGGAGATAGGTACCACCTGCCCCTGCGCTTCCTGAGGACGCCCTGCGCCTCCAGTTCCGCCACCTCCCGACCCAATAGCGAGCCGAAATAAACCTCATCACCGCCGCTCAGCGGCTGCTCCCAGGCGGCACATAACAGATGGGCTCTCAGGATATAGTGGTT
>CAZRDI010000086.1:0-6200 GCA_964598825.1 uncultured Dehalococcoidales bacterium | reverse complement strand
TCGGCAAAGAAAATAGAGGCGTATTATAAAGGTGGATACAAGAGAAGTCAGTTGATTGATGGTGCCTATGAGACCGAAGATTGGTTTTCAGCCCTCGGTGAGGATGGAAAGTGGCTTCATTTCACGGCAAGTCCCATCCGGGATAACAACGGAGAAATAACGGGCGCGATAGAAACCCTGGAGAATATCACCGAGAGAAAGAGAGCGGAGGAGAATCTACGCTACTATTTGCAGGAGATTACCAAGGCTCAGGAAGAGGAGAGGAAACGTATTGCTCGTGAACTTCATGATAGCACCGCTCAAAACCTTATCGCCCTGCTTCACCAGCTTGACAACCTGCTAAACGACAAGACAAAGCTGCCGGTGAGAGAGGCTAAGGCACTGTGGGGTTTCTATGAGCACATAAAGGATACGCTACAAGAGGTGCGTCAGTTCAGCCGTGACCTGAGACCGTCTATCCTTGACGATTTGGGTCTGCTCCCGGCGTTGGAATGGGTGACTGAGGATCTGAGAAATACGTATTGGATAGAGGTTGATTTGAAAGTGCTTGGTAATGAGCGGAGGTTGTTTCCGGAGACAGAGCTGTTACTCTTCCGAATTGTTCAGGAGGCGCTGAGGAATATTGCCAAGCATGCTAAAGCCACCAGGGCCGAGGTCAAAGTCAAGTTTGCGGAGGACAGGGTAGCGGTTACCGTAAGCGACAATGGTATGGGTTTTGAGCCTCCAGAGAGCCTCGGAGGGCTGCCGTCTACGGGCAAACTAGGCCTGGCTGGAATGCAGGAGCGAGTGCAGTTGCTTGGCGGCAGGCTGGAGTTGAAGTCCGAACCGGGGAAAGGTACCACAATATTTGTTGAGGCGCCGCTCTAACCAGCGGGTGGATATTACTTAATTATCGAAGAAAGCCGAAAAAGTTCTGCCTTTTATCCTGCACGGCCTGCCTAGAGAATCTCGAACTAATGCCTAAATATTGAAAACTAGTTTAAAAGTTCTATCTATCGTACAGTACTGCCCACCACCCACCATGTCACATTCTTGCCCATTTCTTGCACTGCTCAATTCTTGCCCCATGAGGGTTATCTCCATGCTGCGGGTCAAAGGAGTAATCGTGCAGCATTTGACAAGGGATATCTGGGCATTCTCCGCAATGAAGGAAACCTCTATCCTGACAGCAGATAGCTACAGAACATTCACCATGAAACGGATGTCCATTTGTTTCAATACAACCGCCGCACCCGGTTTTCTCTCTGAACACGCAATTGACACAGCTAAGACCACATCTTGTATCAATTATAAATTCCTCATTAAACTTTTCTTTCATTTTAAATCTCCGTTATCCCTATAAGCTTTCCACGATGCGGTAAATATCTTCGTAAGCCTTACCAAAATCGGGGGTGTCCTGCTCCAGTATGCTCTTCAAGGCAGTCATTCTCTGCACAAATTGCCGCCAGTCACCACTCGCCACCAGCTCCGCCCACGCTTTAGCCTTACCCTGGAACAGCCTCTCCACTTCTTTCACCCCGGGCAGATTCATCTGCAGGGAGGAGTAAAGCCCCGCGTCCTCCGAAATAACGCTCTCTACCAGCGTCAGCAACATCTTGTAGGTAATCCCACCCACCGCCCTCGTCTTTTTCAGATTGCTGGCACTGAGGAGGGTATCAGCGGAAACTATGGCAATGAAATGGGAGAGCCCGAGAACTATACTCATCAGCTCATCATGTTCCTCGGGAGTCATAAGGGTAACTCTGGCCCCCCTAGCCTCCAGGTATTTCTTGACCTTACGAGCCAGACCCTCTTCCCGTTCATTTGTAGGTGTCAGCACAAAATTCTGATTAGCAGCCCCTTTAGCCCCGGGACCAAACACGGGATGCGCACCCAGCACCAGACCTGCTTTTATATACCTGTGCATTGACTCAACCGGGGATACCTTGACGGAGGTAACATCCAGTATAACCTGCTCGGGATGCGTGTGGGGGGCTATTTCTTTCACCACCCCGTCAAAGCTGTCTATCGGCACCGAGATTAAAACCACGTCAGCCCCCCGCACCACCTCCGCATTGCTGGTGGTAATCTCAACGCCAAGCTGCTGCCTGACTTCAAGCAGTTTTTTTCCATTCCTGCCGGCGATTACGACCTCTTTACCGTCATTTAAGAGAAACTCGGCAAACCACCGCCCCATCTTACCGTAGCCGCCGATTATGGCTATTTTCACCGCTCGCCCCTCAAAATCCCGTAAATTTCCCAGTCCTCAAACTTGCCCCACTTCTTGATAGCCTGCCTCAAATGCCCCTCGTGCTTCATGCCAATCTTCTGCATCACCCGCCCGGAGGCGGGGTTGCGCGTGAAATGCCTGGAATGAACCCGGTTCAACCCCAGCACCTCAAAACCATATTCCAAAACCGCCCGGGCGGCCTCAGTGCAGTATCCCTGGCCCCAGTAGGGCTTGCCAATCCAGTACCCTATTTCTGTACTCTCATTTTGCATATCTATAGATAAGCCGACACCCCCAATGAGGCGACCCTGTGCCCGGTGGACAATGGCAAACTCAGCCTTCTCTCCCTTCTCAAATTTCTCCTGACGTGCCTGTATCCACTCTTCGGCCATGCCGTCTTCATAGGGGTGAGGTATGTTTGTCGTTGTGAAAGCGATATCCCGGTCACCAATGAGCCGTTGCAATTCGGGGGCGTCATCTAAATTATGCGGCCTGAGTATAAGCCGCTTTGTTTCAATGGCAGGCTGTTCTTTCATGAGGGCTACCCCTGCCTGGCTTTAGGGTACGAGCCCAAGACCTTCACGAAGATGGAATGTTTCTCCAGCTCCTCCAGGGCCTCCTGGGACGCCTTATCCTCCCGATGCCCCTCAAAGTCCAGATAGAAGTTGTATTCCCAGGGCTTTTGCCTCGTCGGCCGGGACTCAATCTTTATCAAATTAACGCCCCGGTCAGACAGCCCCTTAAGAGACTCATAGAGCGCCCCCGGCTTATGCTTCACCGAGAAAACCACGGAGGTCTTATCATTACCCGACGGCGGTGAATCCTGATGGGAGAGAATAAAAAAGCGGGTGAAATTGTTGGGGTTGTCCTCTATCTCCGGGGTTATTACCTTCATTCCGTAGATTTCGGCAGCCCTGACGCTGGCAATGGCACCGCTGTCCGGCAATCCCTTCTCCTTTATCATCCTCACACTGCCCGCGGTATCATAGGTAGGGATTAGCTCACAGCCCAGATGGCGCAAAAAGGTCTTGCACTGTCCCAGCGCCTGCGGGTGCGAGTATACCTTTTTTATCAGGTCCAGCCGCGCCTCCGGGGTGCCTATCAGGCAATGGACAACCCGGAGCTCGGTCTCACCGCACACCTTGAGACTGGAGTCCACAAACAGGTCATAAACCCGGCTTATGCTGCCCTCAAGCGAATTCTCCACCGGAACAATGCCAAACTGCACCACACCCCGCTCCACCAGCTTGAATACATCCTCTAAACTCTCACAGGGGTTGAGTTCAATCAGGGGCTCGAAGAAAGCCACGGCCGCCTCCTCACTGTAGGCACCGAACTCACCCTGAAAAGCAACCACCGGCTTATCAGCTACCTGCGTTCCCTTACAGAACGCAATTATCTGCTCATAGATGCCGCTTACGGCTTTCTCGCTTATGCTCTCATCACGGGCAAGCCTCCTGATATTTTCCAGAACCTTCTTTTCCCTCCTGGTGTCCTCAATCTGCCTGCCCTGCTCCCTCTTGTCTTGCCCTATCGCCTCGGATACCTCTAACCGCTCCGCCATAAGACGGACTATCTCGGCATCAATCCCGTCTATCTTTTTTCTTAAATCTTCCAGACTCATTTTATCACCCCCGGTATCAGTCCAGCCCTCATGGCGAGGTCGCAAAGGCTCACCGCCATCATTGACTCTACGACCACGACGGCGCGGGGCACAATGCAGACATCGTGCCTTCCACCCACTGTCAGAGATGAACTCTCCATCTTTTTCATATCTACCGTCTCCTGGCTCCTGCCTATAGACGAAGTTGGCTTGACCGCCACCCGGACTACTACAGGCATGCCATTGCTTATTCCTCCCAGTATGCCGCCAGCATTATTGGTCACGGTAACTATTTTGCCGTCCCTGATGGCAAACGGGTCGTTATTCTCCGACCCCCTCTTCCCAACCACCGAGAAACCCGCGCCGAACTCAACTCCCTTGACGGCGGGAATGGCAAAGAGGGCTCTGGCTAACTCCACCTGCATATTATCAAAGACCGGCTCCCCCAGACCGGCAGGCACATTAAGGGCTACCCCCTCAACAACCCCACCGACACTATCATTATCCGCCTTAGCCTGCTCAATTACCTCCGTCATTGCCTCCGCCGCCTTCGGGTCGGCACATCGGAGCGGATTCTGGTGCATATTCTCTCTCATCTCTTCAATCCCCTTCACACCGGCCTTTACCCCTCCTATCTCAACGGTATGAGCTAAAACCTCAACATCTATCAGATGAAGCAGCTTTTTAGCTACGGCACCAGCCATCACGAAAGCTACCGTGATTCTCCCCGAAAACCTGCCCCCGCCCCGGAAATCATTAAAGCCGCCGTACTTAATGAAAGCGGTATAATCGGCATGGCCCGGCCTGGGCAAGTGCCTAATCCTTTCATACTCACTTGAATCAACATCTTTATTCCATACCAGCAGACCGATGGGAGCACCGGTAGTGCGCCCGTTGAAGATACCGGAGAGGACCTCAACCCTGTCCTCTTCCGCTCTGCTCGTGGCCGCCACGCCTCCCCCCGGCCTTCTCTCATCCACCTCACTCTGGATATCCTCGGTAGTAATAGCCAAGCCGGCCGGGCAGCCGTCAATGACAACGCCCACACACCTGCCGTGACTCTCGCCAAAACTCGTTATGTTAAATAGCTTGCCGAAATTATTGCCCATCTGTCTTCACCTCTACAATACCTTAACATAGATTGCACACGGATTGCCCTCATCCCAACCGGGATACGGGTCGATTGTTTCCAGATGCACAAAGCCCACCTTCTCATAGAATCGTCGTGTTTTCTCGTAAGGAAAATACTCAACATCCGCAGCGAGTGTCTTAACTTCCAAAACTCTAAATCCCTGAGACTTCAAATCACCAGCAACGCGGTCAACCAACACAGAGCCAATTCCCCGATGCTGATAGTCCAGTTTTACCGCCATCCACGAGATTTCAGCAACGTGGTTGTTTTTGTGTTGCATGGTCACAAAACCTACCACTTGATTTGAAGCCTTCGCAACATATAGCAAATGGGCTCGCAAGTCCCTACTCATTGTTGCTATGCCTTGCTCGGTAAAATACCCTTGTAGCTCTCTAACAATCGCAAGGCAAGTATCAATGTTTATTTCACTCCCTGAGGGGGTTATGGCAAACAGCTTACCGTAACTATTTCCCATTTATCGCCACCTCACCTCCTATGCTTTTTAGTGCCTCCCAGAACCCGGGGTACGTCTTGGAGACACACTCCGCATTATCTATCGTCGTGCCCCCAGCCACCGTGCCCAGTACGCTGAAAGCCATGGCGATACGGTGGTCATCCCTGGGACCTATAACCGAACCCCGCGGCTCCGAGCCGGTAATACTCAGCTTGTCCCCCGCCTCAGTAATCTTTACGCCCATTCTCAGCAGCCCTTCCTTTACAGCGGCAACCCTGTCCGACTCCTTTATACGGGCTCTTTCTATCCCGGTAAACTCGCTTACCCCGTCAGCCACCGCCGCCAGAACAGCCACAGTAGGCAACAGGTCTATGCAGTCGGACAAATCGGCGCGTATGGCATTTAACCTTGACCTTTTCACCATCACCGAATTCTTATTTATCCTGACCGAAGCCCCCATACCCTTCAACAGGTTAACTATTACCCTATCGCCCTGCATGCTCTCCGGGTTCAGATTCTCAACCTCCACCTCCCCGGACATAGCCCCCAGAGCCAGGAAATACGAAGCCGAGGACCAGTCCCCCTCCACCCGGTATCTGGCTGGCTCATAAGCTTGTGGTACCGCTTCAAATTCGTCAAGCCCTTCGGAGAAGCCCACCGTTACCCCGAACCGTTCCAGGCAATCCAGCGTCATCAGGACGTAGGGTTTTGATTCCAGAGGCGTGGTCAGCCTGATTACCATTCCCTCCCCGGCAAGGGGCGCTATAAATAACAGGGCTGAGACGAACTGAGAGCTTATATC
>CAZRDI010000085.1:0-6388 GCA_964598825.1 uncultured Dehalococcoidales bacterium | reverse complement strand
TATCCTTGTCCCACCTTAAAATTTCCATTCCGCCTCACCTCCTTTTTTACTTTTGGCTTACCCTGAATTACTTTGACTAAAACCCACCCCCTTTTATGGCATTCTACGGCCTTTTATGCTCAAATTCAAAGGGAAGGCAAGCGTAAGTTGCCTGACATGGCTCTGTCATGCGTCAAAACCGAAGCTATCTGCTTCTTACCGTAAACCTGTGAAATGCTTCCAGCAGCCCGAGGTTAGGACAGCCGTCACCGGTTTTGGCAACCAGTCCCTCACTGGGGCCGCCATTGTACCAGCTACGTAAAAGTCCGGCAGTAGTTTCAGGCATGGTATCTATTACTCCCGTGTTAAAGCCAAGTTCTGCTCCCGCCTGGTCAATTGGTAATCTGGACCGCCGTGGATAAATGTGCATATGCCACCGGTAATACTTCCGAGCCTCTTCCATCTCGGCGAAGGGAGCCATGTGTATCGCTATATTGAGATCCGTGACACCAAGACAGAAAAACAGGGCGGGAAAGATACCCAGAACGGGCTGGATAATTCTCCTGCGGTCATCCTCTGTCGTCTGCATGATATGGGTAATATCTTCCTTGGGGAATACCAGTATTTCATTTGGGCAGGTCGGAGCAAAATTCGCAACTATGAAAATACTGTCATCATGGATAACTCTCCTGCCATCCAGCCGCTCCTCCTGCTCCAGAACATCAAACGGGTTACAGCCATATCGCTCACCGAGAACACGACAATGCTCCATTTCACTATGCAAACTCGGGCAGGGAACCCTGGTAACGCTTTTTCGTTGAGAATGAGGGTGCTGCTGCGAGGCTCCGGCAAAGACACCCCAGTTGGTGAAGTCCATAAAGGAGCTAACCTCGGGGTCGCGAGAGCATATGGTTGCCAGTTCATACGAGGATTCCATCATCCGTTCCAGATCGTCAAAATAGAGATCCGAGAGAAACAGCTTATGATGGTCGAAAGGGGGATAGATTGTTATCCAGTCATACTTTTCCCAAGGGTACTTGTTGGGGACTGACACCGCACCACAAGCATGCTTAATACGCTCCTTTGGGGTGTATTTCTCATAGGCACAAAAGACGCAATTCTCAACAGGGTGCATTTGTAGCTCAACTGAAATCCCAATGTTCCTCCGCGCTCTTTCCTCCGAAATCTTGACCACCTTCCCTGAGAAGGGGTCTACCCGGGTCAGGTAGGTCACCGCTTGCGCCTCACCATTAACAGTAAACAGTCCCGTCTGTCCCAGATGTTCTTCTAGAAGCATGGCTTTAACCTCACAGACAACTGAACCATAAGCTGAAACCTCCCTCTTATTCTATTAATTTGGGTTGTTCAGTCAGCAACTCCTCTGGAGTAACCCCCAGTGCTTCGGCAAGCTTGCGCACCGTCTTATGCGTGGGTTTGTGCCGCCTGATCTCAATCCGGTTGACGGTGGTAACACTGAGCCCGGCCATTGCCGCCAAGTCTCTCTGTGACAGAGCACGTAACTCTCTTAACCGGCGAACATTAGCGTTCATAAAACCAGAAACTCCTATTAAGCTGTTTTTATAGCACATTTGCATGCTGTTGTCAAGTCGTTTTAAAATTGTTGTAAATTAGCCTCAATTTTTACCCTTTTTCGACCTGGAAAACCATCATCCAAAGAAGGTCTCCGGCAGGCTACACATGGGAACCTTATGATATAGTGCTCATTCGGGGCACCACGAGTAACGCTTGACAGTTGGAGTCAGCAACTATATTATCAACACGACCCTGCTTATCCATACATGGAGGTACATACATGGACACCAGTCTCGGAACATACCTTAACGACGTAGAAAAGACGGCGGCTGACCTGGAGCAACGCAATGTGATAGGACGTATCTGGCAAAAAGACCACAGTGTCTGGAAACCGGATCCCACCGAGATTACCAATCGGCTCGGGTGGCTTAATGTTACCGAACTTATGCGGGAACAAGTCCCTGCCCTAGAGTCGTTCGCAGGTGAAATAAGAGACGCCGGCTTTCGCCATGCGGTTCTGCTCGGCATGGGGGGTAGCAGCCTGGGCACCAGGGTACTGCAGGCTACTTTTGGTAGCGCCCCGGGTTATCCTGAGCTCATCGTGCTGGACTCTACAGTGCCCAGCTGCGTGCAATATGTAACCGAGACTATTGACCCGGTACGCACCCTGTTCCTTGTCTCCTCAAAATCCGGCACCACCACTGAAACTATTTCCCTCTTCCGCTACTTCCGCAATCTGGTAGCTTCAGCCACAGGAAAAGAGAAAACCGGGGAGAACTTCATCGCTATCACTGACGCCGGTACGCCGCTGGCTAAAACGGCCGAGGAAGAGGGATTCCGCCATCTCTTCCTGAACCCATCCGATATCGGTGGACGCTACTCCGTCCTGTCCTACTTCGGACTGGTCCCAGCCGCCCTTATGGGCATAAACATTAAAGACCTGCTTAAACGGGCAGACGACATGCGAAACCAGTGTATGTCAGACACAGCTACCCATGAAAACCCGGGCGCCCTGCTGGGAGCCGCAATCGGTACCCTGGCACTGCAGGGAAGAGACAAGCTTACCCTGATTACTTCAAAATCTATCAGCAGCTTCGGGCTGTGGGTGGAGCAGCTTATTGCCGAGAGCACCGGTAAGGAAGGCAAGGGTATCATACCGGTCGTTGGCGAACCAATAGTTGAGCCAACTTATTACGGCGATGACCGTCTCTTTGTCTACCTGCGACTTCAGAATGAGCATAACTCAATCACAGACGAAGCAATTAAGCAAATCAGAGCGTCGGGGCAGCCGGTAATAGTTATTGACATGCAAGACACGTATGACCTGGGAGGCGAGTTCTTCCGATGGGAGTTTGCCACCGCCGTAGCCGGAGCTTTGCTGTCCATTAATCCGTTTATCCAACCAAACGTGCAGGCAGCAAAGCAGGCGACAGAGCATGTGTTACAACAATTCCTGACCTCAGGTAGTCTCCCGCAAACCGAGGCTACAGGCTCTCTTACCAACCTGCTGGCTAAGGCAGGCAAAGGCGACTACCTGGCTATTTTAGCTTATGTTCGGCAGACGGCTGAAATGGATGACACACTGGCGAAACTCCGCCAAAAAGTCCTCAAGCAATACCACATCGCCACCACAACGGGCTATGGGCCGGGTTACTTACACTCCACCGGACAATTGCACAAGGGGGGGCCCGGGTCGGGTCTATTCCTGATTATTACCGCCGCCTATGGGAAGGACCTGCCCATACCCGGCCAACCTTACAGTTTCGGCATTCTCGCCAGCGCCCAGGCTACGGGAGACCTTCAGGCTTTACAACTCTCAGGACGGCGGCTTGCCAGAATGCACTTTGACAACGAGGACGTATCTAATATCCCCCGACTTATCTCGGTGATTTAGGGCTCTGGCATTAATCAGAGATAGCCTGCTTCCTCTTCTTCGTCAGTGATAAGAAAATGTGCGAGCCCAGCAGGACTATGAAAGGAATCCACAGATTCATATGAATCTTGAAAGCCAGGTTCTTCGTTAATAACCCGAAAGTCATAGTTTCAACCACCCTGAACTCTGTGATACCGAAGCCAGTAATAAGATAAAGCACCACCAGAACCGCCAGCAGCCAGTGTATTGTTTTACTAAATAAGACCCGATTGGTTATGTTTCTCATCCTTACCCCTATATGGACACCGGAATCTACTTAAATACTCAAATCTCCACCAGCAAGCTATCATCCTGGACTTTTACTTTATATGTTCTAATCGGACGCGGCGACTTGATAACCTTACTAACCGCTGATAACAAGCCAGCGCCTTTCATCCAGCGCACCACATGGCCATCTTTCAAGTCAAACTGAGAACTATGCCTGGGACAGGTAACCACGGTGCCCTGAAGCTTGCCCTGTGATAAATCTCCTCCCATATGAGGGCAGCGACTGTCAGTAGCGTAAAACTGCTCGTTAACTCTGGCTAAAAGAATCTCATTATTTTCAACCTCTATACGCTTCATTGTTCCTTCAGTGATATCCCCCAACTTAGCAATTTCCTTTAACGCCATCTCTACACCTCCCTTAGCCATAAATTATGGCGCTGTCTGCCAGATTGTCAATACGCTGGAGAAATACAAGGTTAGACAGTCCTCTCAATAACATATGGGCTGGAATAAATCCAGCCCATATATCTTTCGTATCCTAAAATCGAGCTTATCTGCTCGGTCTTACTTTACGGTAGCAATCGCTGCAATACACCGGTCTGCCCTCCCGGGGCTCGAACGGTACTTCAGTTTCCTTGCCACACTCTGCGCATACTGCGGGGAACATCTGGCGCGGTCGACTGTTGTAGCCACCGCTTCCGTAGCGCTCTGCCTTCCTTGCCTGACGGCATTCGGGACAGCGTTTGGGCTCATTGGTATAACCCCTGGATTGGAAAAACTCCTGATCCTCAACGCTGAAAGTGAATTCTTTCCCACAATCAGAGCACTGGATGGTCTTGTCCTGAAAACTCATTGGATGACCTCCTCTCTTCTATATTTGGTTAGAGTTTTGGTCACCCTTACTTGAGGAAAACTGAAATGTTAAGCTCACTATTTGATAACCAGTACTTATAACCTGCTCTTATTATACCACAAATAGTTTTATTTGCAATAAATATGATTAAAAGGCAGCTTTGGTATAGCTCTACGAAATGAGTGAGTTTGATTTTAAAAGAGAAACACAGGAATTTGAACCAATCGAGAGGTGCTTAGAGAAATCACTAGTCGTAGTGGTGGAGCTGGGGGGACAGAACAAAGAACCTTTACCTTGACTTTCAGGCTCACTGCCTGAAATAAACCTTAAAACCCTACTACTGACCTCCAATAAATAAAAACAGCGCGGCACATGCCGCGCTGTTTTCCCTCTATCAGTGCCATTTTTTAGTAAGCATTGCATTAATACCTAGATTGTGACAACGTAGGATGCAAAATTAGGCGGTTTAATATTGTCTACAGGGAAAGCGGTAACATAAAGGCGAAGGGACTATTATTATAGTCCTTTCGATGCATCCAATTAACTACACCCCACTTATTCCTAGAACCTTATAATCCGCTGAGATGCAGGACATCAATGCGATACCAAATCCCCTGGAAAGTTCCCTTGAGTGCCAATCGTATAGCCAACGCTAAGATAAGCTACAAATCCTCCTCTGGGATGACTATAATGCCATTTCTTCTTAATAATGCAGTTGTAACCCCATCACCTTCTATCAATTTGTTAGAAAAATTACCATCGTATATTTGCTCACAACCACATGACGAGCTGCCAGACTTACCTATAAATTCCTTGATCTTGAGCAGGTTAGCAATTCTTAAAGTTTCCTCTGCTCCCCTAATGAATTGGCTGGTAACATTCTGTCCATTTGCGTTTAGAACCATACATTTACCATTAAGTACGTCCTCACCTGCACCACCCTGAATTTCCTGAGACGCCCTGGGAGTCGGCAGCCCTCCTAATTGCTCAGGGCAGACAGGGACCAGAGCTTCGACCTTGGAAAGCTCAATAGCCCGGCCATTCATATATTTGTCGTCATCTCTCCAAGTACACTTTATGCCTAATAGGCAAGCGCTGATAAGCTTCATCTCGTTCTAACCTGTTCCACCTTATCCGACCAATCAGCGACCACGTCGACCTCGCCACGAGCATAGGCTTCATGCCAGCCTTCAGGAACAGGTAACCTCTTGTACCAAAGCATTCGCTCAGCCTCAAGTAGATCGCGGCGGAGCCCCATGAAGTCTGCAGCACAAATGACCCTGTGCTCGGTAAGAGAAGAGACATAGTCCAGCCACTGCTCCCCTTCCTTGGAACGCATCAGGTGATGATCTAGAATCAATGTTTCAACTCTTTCCGCTAGGCTCAAAGTTCTGCGTAAAGCATCCTCCCGTTTTTCTAAGGTAAGACTTGACAAATAGATGGGTGGCCCTGAGGCAAGCACTATGTTTGGCTGCCAGGCAAGAATCTGCCTGATTGCTGTATCATTAAGCATCTGAATGTCCGAGGCATGCACGAAAACTTCCCCGTCCTCTTCAATCCGGGTCATCATGACAGTACCACCACGCCCATCCCGTTCGCCATGAGGAATATGGGCAGAAAAAGTCAGCGATCCATTGACCATTCCTTCAGCCACTGGCAGAACTCGACCAAGGCAGTCAGCTAAAGCCTTGGCTCGATGAGCCTGATTATAGGAAAGGTCTTCAGTACCTTTAGTCCATAATCTGGGACGCAGACACAATTCAGCCACTCGTTCCACTGAAAGCTGGTAGGGATTGGCATCAACCAATGGAATGTGATCCCCATGATAATGGCTGATGACTATGTCGGTGGCGTCTTCTAGAGCCCTCGCGATAAGTCTCCTG
>CAZRDI010000084.1:0-6497 GCA_964598825.1 uncultured Dehalococcoidales bacterium | reverse complement strand
CAGTATCGTCTGCGCTGAGGCGTTTCACTTCCGTGTTCGGGATGGGAACGGGTGGTTCCACCTCGCTCTAACCACCAGGAGACAACCATATTTTATCATATTACTGGCAATGAAGTCTATCACCCAAAAGAATCAATATCGTTAAGGAAGATGGGGGGGTTAGGGTCAGGCTATCTACCTCACCCCCTTAGTCCCCCCTTTAAGAAAGGGGGAAACCACATCTCCTTTTTGTAAGGGGAGAACGAGAGAGATTTTTTAATCCATTCCCCTGGCCCCCTTCCTTTAGTAAAGGAAGGGGGAGGAAATTGGGAAGAGGGGTTGACGCCACTCTTAAACTGCCCCTATTTCCATGCTACAATGGCCTCCAAGTCTTCCTCGCTGGTAAATACGCCTAACGGTTTCACCTTTAACAATGTCTCCCTCAGATCCTTCTCAAACGCCTCTCGCTTATCACCCAAGACATGCGGATTTACGCCTGAAGTGGAATACAGACCCCCTATCACACTATCCAAGCTGGATGATGCGACCCAGTGGTGTTTCCACATTTCCATTCGTTTGAACTTTGATTCCTTTACGATTTCCTCATGCCTTTCAACGGGAGCTTGGTAAACGCTACTACCCGCTCTTCGTTCTTCGCCAAGCCATTTCGTAATTACTCCCTTTACTGCTAATTGCCAATCGTTTGGTACTTCCGTCCAAATACTCGTATTCCAGACTATAGCAATGCCACCACCATCAATTATGATTTCGTGCAAATCATCCAAAGTTTCACCTCGGTTCATCCAATGAAATGAGGTGCCCATCATCACGAGCTTAAAGTTGCCGATGACTTTTTTCATTCTTGATATGTCTTCAGAACCGCCCTTAATCCACACTATGTTATGAGCACCCTGCATCTCAGCTTGATTTTTCCCTTCAGCAACCATCTCCGGTTCAGGATCCATTGCCACGACCTCTTTTACGAATGCGGATATCGGAATCGCAATCTGTCCCGTACCACACCCAAGGTCTAGGACTCTATCACCTTGTAAAAGATCGAACTTACGTTTAGTTAGGTCGAAAAAATCTTCCGGGTATCCTTCTCTAAAACGTGCGTAATACCAAGCTGTTCCTCGGAATGTGTCTTTATACTGAGATGCCATTTCGATGTCCTTTAAAAAACACGCATCAAACCTGATAGTTATTATTCATCATTATACATATCAAGATAAGTAATATCCATATAGGGGATTAAAAGGGACGCCAATCCCTCTCTAAATATCCCCCCCCCCTTCCCCAAAAGAAAGAATCCAGTGAGACAGCCCGCATATAAGGGACAAGCCGCAGGCGCCGCGAGGGCGGGTGGGTGGGAAATAAAGCCGCTGTGGGAGGGGGGCGGGGAAAACAACCACCGGGGTCGGGAGGGGAAAATAAAAGAGAGGGTTTTTCACCCTCATTAAATATACTGAAGACTATCATAAGCCTGTTCGCTGACAGCGTGATGAAGCTCTACAAGCTTATGGTAATAAGCTGGCTAAACGAGTATAATTGGGGGAAAATTATAGGGGTAGTTCACGTGGAAGATAAGATTGTCAGCCGAGTCAGGGACATTGCTCTCAAAGTAAGTGAAAACGTTGAGCGGGTCATAGTAGGTAAAAGTGAGGTAGTAGAGCTTGCTATAGTGGCCCTCTTGTGTGAGGGGCATATTCTAATTGAGGATGTACCCGGTATTGGCAAGACTGTACTGGCTAAATCCCTGGCTAAGTCCCTGGGCTGCACCTTCCGGCGCATACAGTGCACTCCGGACCTTCTACCCTCCGATGTCACTGGAACGTATATCTATAACCAGAAGACATCGGATTTTGAGTACAGGGCAGGACCGATTATGGCCCAGGTGGTGCTTGCCGATGAGATAAACCGGGCTACTCCACGAACTCAATCCGCCCTGCTGGAAGCCATGCAGGAGTATCAGGTTACTGCTGAGGGTGAAACGAAGCCACTGCCGCGGCCTTTTATATTGCTGGCTACCCAGAATCCCATTGAGCTGGAGGGCACCTTTCCCCTGCCTGAAGCCCAGCTCGACCGATTTCTCCTCAATATTAAGATAGGTTATCCTGCGCAGGCGGATGACCATCTCATTCTGGCTCGCTTTCGTCAGGCTGACCCTTTGGAAGAACTCACAAGCGTAGTTTCAGCTGACGAGCTTCTGCAGATGCAGGCAGCGTGCCGTGAGATACATGTTGCTGCCGATGTAGAAGACTATATCATTCGCCTCATCCATACCACTCGAGACCATACCTTGTTGCAACTCGGTGCCAGTCCTCGGGCTATGCTGGCGCTTTACCGCGCATCGCAGGCACTAGCAGTGCTTCGGGGGAGGTCCTTCGTCATCCCCGACGATGTGAAATATCTCGCCACCTTTGTACTGGCTCATCGTCTCATCCCCAAGGCAGAAAGCTACCTGAGAGGGCACACAGCCGAGGAGGCCATCAGGGAGATAATGGAGTCGGTGGCAGTACCTGTTGAGGAACAAGTCGGAACCGAGGAAGGGTAAAGCATGTGGCATAGCTACTGGGTGCTCATAGCTGCGGCACTCTTTACTGCCAGCCTGCTTCTGCATCAGATGTCCCTTCTCCTGATTTCGCTATTGCTTTTCCTGATAGGGGTCATGACTAAATTGTGGGAGCGCTACTGTCTCGTCCGGATTGAGTATCAACGCAGATTAAGTGCAAGCCGTGTCTTCTTCGGTGAGGAGGTGCAGCTTGAGGTGGAGATAGCCAACCGGAAGCCCCTGCCGCTACCCTGGATTCAAATCGATGACGAAGTACCGAAAGAGGTGACGTTCTTAAAAGGGAAAACCTCCACCTCACACAAAACCACTCGTTTGCTCCTGAGTAATCTCCTTTCGCTCGGGTGGTATCACAAGGTGAAGCGGCGCTACCCCATTCGGTGTCTACAGAGAGGGTATTTCACCTTCGGGCCGACGCGTATCCGCTCCGGTGACCTCTTCGGTTTCTTCAGCCGGGAGATGGATATCCAGAAGACAGATTATCTAATGGTGTATCCCAGGATAGTACCCCTGGAGAAGCTGGGCATTCCCTCAAAGCAGCCTCTCGGTGAGATTCGAACCAGAAGACACCTCTTTCAGGACCCCATCCTTACTCTGGGTGTAAGAGACTACCACTTCGGTGACAGCCTGAAGCGAATTCACTGGAAGAGCACAGCCCGACTTGGAAGGTTACAGACTAAAGTCTTTGAGCCCACTACCACTATGGATATGGGCATCTTCCTGGATGTTCGCACCGTGGGGCTAAGTTTCCTAGGGAGCATACGTCGGCTTCTGGAGCTGGGGATTATTGCTGCGGCGTCTATTTCTAACCATGCTATGGCACAGGGGTACCGGGTGGGCTTGTATGTTAATCAGGACAGGCGGTTCTCGGATGAGCTTATCAGGATACCGCCCAGCCAGCATGCTGACCAATTGATGCACATATTGGAGGCTCTGGCGCAAATTCACCAATTTGAGACTATGCCCATAGAAAGGCTTATCGTTAATGAAGGTAGAAACCTCCATTGGGGAAGCACTCTGGTAGTAATAAGTGCCGCACCCACGGATACTCTCCTCTCTACTCTGATTAAGATGAAAAGAGCCGGGCGCAGGGTGGCACTGATTCAGGTGGGAGGGTCTGAACCTTTGATAAGCAATGATGGCCTAGCTGTATATCACGTTCGGGATGACGTGATATGGAGCGATCTGGAATCACTCTCTGTAAAAGGGGAATAGTGTTGTGGTGAGCATCTTTCACCGACTGGCAAGCTTAAACTGGATAGCCGTTGCCCTATCTCGCATAGCGGTTATCCTGATGGAAGTACTGTGGGTATATCCTTACCTTGTCTGGGCAGGGCAATGGCAGGCACTTGACTTGCAACGCGCGCCCTTGAGTCTGGCATCACTCATCTTCCTCCTCAGCGCTTCCTTTCTCGTCACCAGGTTTTTCCTTAGTCGGAGATGGTCTCTACTGTGGGTCCAGTTGAGTGTAGTTTCCTGTGGTTTAGTGGCCATTTTTATAGTAGTGCGTGTTGAATATGGCGCCGGCTTTGAGCTCCTGAGCGGGCAGTGGTTTGTGCACACTGCACAGATTTTTGCTAATAGTTTTTCTCAGCTTCACCCTATGGTTATAGCGTGTGTTACTGCAGTGTATATTTGGTGGCGGGGAATAATGCAGGGGCGAGCGCCTTTGTATTCTGGCAATATTTACCGTTCCTTCCTGGCAGGTATCGCTGCCCTGATTATTTTAATCATCGTTTGGAGGGCTAGCTTGGGAACTGGCTCTTTTGGGAACCTGACGTCTGCTGTCGGACCTTATGTAGCCGCCTTTTTCTTCTTCGGTTTGGCTGCATTGGCTCTGACCAACCTGCAGACTATCCAACAAAGAATGCTACCAGAAGAGACCGTACGGACATTCAATCGTCGTTGGCTTCCCATCCTGTTTGGAGTCGCAGGGGGTATTGTATTGGTGGGGGTAGGTGTAGCCAGCGCCTTCTCTCCAGAGTTTTTAGCGCTGCTGGCACGACTGTTTGATTCCGTTGTTGAGCTATTGCGTCAAGGATTGCGTTATCTGCTTATCCCGCTTGAATACGTGGCGGCGGGGTTTTTCTACGCCATGCAATTCATAGCGAACTGGCTCACCGGGGGAAAGCCCATGGAGCCTTTTGCAATAGCAGACCTCGCGCCGCCGCAGAAACCGACCGAGATTACCTCCTCCGGAACATTCCCTGTCGTAGCCGTACTGGCGATAAAGTGGTGTCTTTTTGCCGCCATTGTCATAGCTGTTATTATCCTGCTGGCCAGGGCACTCTCCCGTCACCGGACTGACAGGGCAAAGGCGGATATAGAGGAGGTTCATGAATCACTCTGGAGCTGGGGAGGGTTCATGGCAGACCTGCACCAGTTCCTCAGCATGATTTGGGGGCGGTTCATACGTAAAGGAAAGGAACCAGTAACAGCCAGTCCTGTGCCGAGCTGGCATCCGGAGGAGGATGACCCCCAGGGCGTGCTGGGCATCCGGGAGATATACAAGCATTTGCTGTGGGAGGCTTCTCGCTCCAGAATAGCACGCCGGCTTTATGAAACGCCCTATGAATACGCAACGCGACTGGGACAGGCTGTACCCGACGGGAGTGGGCAACTGGGCAAGCTCACCGATTTATACATTAATACCCGTTATGGTGACCGTAAGCCCAGGGATAAACAGGTAAATTATGCCAACAGTTTATGGAAAGTCCTCCGGGGCCTGTTGAGGAGACCCGAAGGTAACCAGCCGGTTGAGTAGAGGTAGACGAAATTTGCGAGCCGGGGGAAGAAAAAGAAAGAGGGGCTAACGCCCCTCTTAGATAGCCATGTTTTCGCAGTCAGCTAGTCAGTTAAAGATATTTGTGGAACTTTTTTCTCGTAATTATGCTTTAAATATACTTGCTATTCTATTTCAAAGGTTATATTCTTCAATGCCTGATAGTAATTACCTCGTTTAGCCGTAAAATATAATACTGAATAGTCGGGATCTTCTACACCCAAGGGATAATATTTTTCGGCTCCTTCAGTCCACAGCATCCTTTTCGATTCAATGTCCTGCAAGATTTTTATCGTTCCTACAAGCATTAATCCTCTGAAGGGCTTTTCATCCACATAATAAACACATGCCCTGTTATCTTTCCTTAACTGCTGTACCCTCTTGGACGAAGTATTGGTGCTGAACCAGATCTTCTTTATTCCTTCATGCTTTAAATTCGTCATCCCTTTGATATTTGGAAAACCATCCTCCCCATTCGTCCCAAGCATACAGAAATTTGACTTTTCAATCAGTCTCAAACCTTGAGTAATGGCTTCATGTTTGTTCATGGTTAAGCCTCCTTTCATATTTGAGACATATTTAAATTAAAGGAGGTCTATCTATATCACTGTTAATATTATATTTTACCATAAACATCATTTAACCGAATCGTGAATTTGCCCCCTTCCCTCCCCCTCCCCAAGGAAGATGTCAAAAGGACAAGCCGCAGGCGCCCCGAGGGCGGGCGGGTGGGAAAAACAGCCAGGGGGAGCGGGGGGAGGAAAAGACGCCCACGGGGAGCGGTGGCCGGGGGAAAATAAAAGAGAGGGGCTTTTCACCCCTCTCTTAACATTAGCTAATACCAAATCTGAAACAGGCCAAGCCCTCGACCATTAGTACGGTTTAGCTAAGAATATTACTACCCTTACACCTACCGCCTATCAAACAAGTAGTCTACTTGCGGTCTTACTCCTTCCGAAGAAGGATGGGAGATCTTATCTTGGGGCAGGCTTCGCACTTAGATGCTTTCAGCGCTTATCCTGACCAGACATAGCTACCCAGCTATGCCCCTGGCGGGACAACTGGTACACCAGAGGTCTGTCCCTCTCGGTCCTCTCGTACTAGAGAGAGCTCTCCTCAAATCTCCGGACGCCCACGACGGATAGAGACCGACCTGTCTCACGACGG
>CAZRDI010000083.1:0-6550 GCA_964598825.1 uncultured Dehalococcoidales bacterium | reverse complement strand
TTTCTACCATTAATGAGAACATCATTAGGCCACTTGACCTGTGGCTTCAATCCGGTGACGGCTTCAATACCGTTGACCACTGCCAGAGAAGCCAGCATGATGAGGGAAGGCAGGTAGGCTATATCGGGGCAGAGAATAACAGACAAAGCAATGTTGCCCTTAGGCGATAGCCAGACGCGCTTTTTTCGGCCCTTCCCCGCGGTCTGCTCGTCGGCAATGATAACTGTTCCTTCCGCCGCTCCCTGCTGAGCCTCCCGCTTTGCCACTTCATTTGTTGAAGTCAGGCTGGGGTAGTAAATAACCCTTTGCCCGACAAAATGGGTCTCCAGATTATCGGTAATAGAAGCCGGCGATAAACTATTCTCTTTCATTTACCTGCTACCTTAACTAACAAGTAAATATATCATATCCGGGGGTTGATGTTGAAGGGGTAGCTTGACATGAAATTGACCGCAGGGCGTAATATTGCTGGCGTAAGCGGGAGTAGCTCATCGGTAGAGCATCTGCTTCCCAAGCAGAGGGTCGTGGGTTCGAGCCCCGTTTCCCACTTGCCCCATTTGGGATATTATGTGGTATAATAATCTTTAAGATTAGCCAGTGGGCTTTATTTAAGGAGGTGTCCTATGCCAAAAGGTACAATCAGACGGGTTATGGATCGTGGTTTTGGGTTTATTAAGACAGAGGATGAAACAGACCTTTTCTTCCATCGCAACGATCTTGAAGGAGTGGAATTTAATAGTCTTAGCGAAGGACAGGAAGTTGAATTTGAGAAGGGTCAGGGACGTGATGGTCGACCCGCAGCAGTTAAGGTGAGGCTTGCCGGGGCTCAGGCGGAAGATGCTGGTGGTGATAGTGAAGATGCTGGTGGCAACGGTGAAGGTGAAGAGAATCCTTAAGTAGCAAGTCGCGTTAGGTCCACTGTGTAATCAGAAACCTTAGAAACTGGAAGCATCGCTACTCCTTGCTTTAACTCTACATCTCGGTAATGCTTCAGGCAATCATCAAACCTCACTGACCTGTTGTATATTAGTACCGTTTGTCTTGTGAGCTTTTTTCTTTACTGTTTTTGTTTCCTTGGTTAAAATAGATACGATTGAGCGGGAGTAGCTCAGTGGTAGAGCATCTGCTTCCCAAGCAGAGGGTCGTGGGTTCGAACCCCATCTCCCGCTCCACCCATTTTCCGTTTTTGCTTAACCTTTTTATTATTCTGCATCCTCATTTTTCTGTTTAGTCAGGAAATCCATATAGTATTGCGATATCGCTTCTAACGATGCAACTATTGGTGTACCGGAGTTGGTCTGTTCTTTCTGCTCTGATTGTATTTCTTTTTGTAAATCCTCTATTTGATTTAGTTTGTCTAATATCCGGTTGATTTTCTCCTTATCTGCCATGTTCCTTATGTCTGAGGAAGCTATTGAAGTAAAGACGATAGCAAGACTGCCAATAGCAATTTTCAATTCTGTCGATGGTAAAATAAATGCGGCATACACAAAGTATATTGCTATTATATACATTACCATCGCAAGTATCGTAAACGTCTTTGACCCTTGCCACGATATTTTGAGCGCGTTCAAAACTTTACCTCCTTTTCGGTCTTCTTTTCCTCTTGCCCTTTAAATCTTGCGCTACCCGGTCATGCCCCAATTTGACCCCGTTGATTTTACCAGTTTCAAGTAGACGTCTGCAATGACTGTCATAGTATCCACACCCCTTTTTCCAAACATTGACAGCAAGGATGTTATAGCTTATTATATGCCTAGATAAACTAGGTATTAGCGGTTCGGGAGTTTGTGATAGGGGAAATATACTATTCCGCATTACTGGTAATGGCTGCTTTCTGGCTGGGCGCCTGCCCCTTTTCGGTATGGATTGGTCGGTGGTTTCTGGGCAAAGACATAAGGAATTACGGGGACGGTAATCCGGGAGCAGCCAATGTTTTCCGGGCGGGGGGCCGTAAGACGGGCTTCCTTGCCGTGTTTCTGGACGTGGCCAAGGGTGTGCCGTTCGTAGCCCTGGCGCATTCATTCTTCGGGCTTTCTGAAGTAGTGGTTATAGTGGTGGCAATGAGCGCAATATTAGGGCACGCTTTTTCCCCTCTGCTCCGGTTTAAGGGCGGCAAAGCAGTAGCGGTTACTTTTGGTGTCCTCCTGGCGCTACCCCAGCACGAGATACTGATTATCTTTGCTGGCGTCGTCTTCTTGGGTTTTCTTTTCATAGAGCCCGATGCCTGGATAGTAATGCTCGGCCCGATAGGCTCGTTAGCTTATCTGCTGGTTACCAGAGGCATGTCATTGGAATCCTCCTTTATGCTGTGTATACTCACGTTATTTGTAGTGAAACATTTTGTTGAGCTAAAGTCTCTTCCCAGGCTCAAAGTGAGGCCTGTTCACTGGTTTCAATCAAGGAAACGGGAAGCTTAAGTTGGTAGTAGTAGGATTTGTAGAATGCCATATCAGATAATAATTGCTGGTGGCCTGCTTGTTTTTTTGCTTAACCTTATTCTGAACTTAAGAAGCCTCAGTAAGCCGCGCAGCGATAGTAAAATGCCCGAGGCAGCACCCTTTATCTCTGTTCTTATTCCGGCGAGGGATGAAGAGCTGAACATTGAGGCCTGTTTACAGTCTCTCCAGGCACAGGACTACCCAAATTTTGAGATTATAGTGCTGGATGACAACTCATCGGACAGCACCTCTGACATCGTTGCCGGGATAGCGGCTGAGGATGAACGTGTTCAATTAATCAAAGGAGCCCCGCTTCCTGAAGGCTGGGCGGGTAAACCGTTTGCCTGCTATCAGCTGGCTAAGAGAGCCGGGGGTTCCTGGCTGCTGTTCGTTGATGCCGATACCACACATTCATCTCACATGTTACGCAGTGTGCTTGCCCTGGCCCTTGAGCTAAAACCGTCCCTTCTCTCCGGCTTTCCCAGACAACTTGCTGCTTCTCTACCGCAGAAGGTGGCAATTCCGGTATTATACTTTGTTATTCTCAGCTGGCTGCCGCTCTGGTGGCTGCAGCGTTCTAAGAAGTTAAAGCCGTCGCTGGCCATCGGGCAGTTCCTGCTTTTCCCCAGAGAAGAATACTGGCGAATCGGCGGGCACAAGGCAGTAAAGGCCAGGATACTGGAGGATGTCTGGTTAGGGATTGAAATAAACCGGCACGGTGGCCGGCAAGTGGCGGTTGACCTGTCACCGGTAGTCTCATGTCATATGTACCGGAACGTGGGGTCAATGTGGGAAGGATTTGTTAAGTGGATGTATTCGGTAGCAGCATTGTCCCGGATGGCACTGGCCGGGCTTCTGGTGGCAGGCTATGTTTTCTTCTTAGCCCCGTTCTACTGGCTCTGGAATGACTTATTTGTTACAGTTGCTCCGGTAAACTGGCGGGCTATTGTTTTCCTCCAGATAGCTATTGTAATAATCATGCGCTGGTTGGTGGATAGTCGTTTCAGGGAACCGTTAGTCTCGACTTTGCTGCATCCGGTCGGGTTTTCATACCTTTTTATTGCCGCGCTATATGCCAGTTTACGGCAGATAACCAGCGCGGGAGTTCACTGGAAACAGCGGTTGTACGACAGGGAATCCTGTGTGGAGTGAACTGAACCAGCTATTGGTTTTGTTGTTTGCGTTTACCGCCTTCGCCTTTTCCACTTATAAGCGGCTTAAAACATAGCTGATTATGCTGATTATTCGGAGTCCAGCCAGCCGGTAATAAAGAAATGTTTATCTCCGGCTTTGCCGACGAGAAAATGGCCTCCGCTACCTGCGACGATTACATAGAAGGACTTAAAGATGCCCGTGGCCTTTACCTTTTTCCACACCTCTTTGGCCTCTTCGGGTATGGACTTCAATGTGCTTTCCTCGTCCTGCTTCTGACATTTGCTCGTGATGTCTGGACGAGCGAAGTACCCAAGACCGATGGGTACGAAGCCTTCCTGTAGCGCTCTTTTGCACTCCTTGCTATTCTCAATTCGCTTCTCTATGGTCTTTCGGATGGCGCCATCACTGGCGTAGGAAAGACTTTTCTTCAGTCTGTCCGTGACGTCGGAGTCATTCTCCAGCAGTTCCTGCAGGTACCTGTCCATGTCCTCTCGGCAGACCAATGATGTTGATGAATCTAACATCTTAACCCCCTCAATATTTCCTGCATTTCTTTCCTGACTCGCACGGGCAGGGGATACTCCGGCCTATCTTCGGTGTCTCCCGAATTATCGGGTCGCCCTTCCCTCCTATTGTGCTTATGCGGACAAATAATACTGCTGCTTTTTTTGCCTGTCAAGATTCAAGTTGATGCATTTCAAACTCTGACCTTAATTCTCCCCACCTCTTTAAGCGGAGTTAAAGCCGCCCCCGTTTTCAGCAGACGGGGAGTCAAGAAAGGTTTATTTAATGATATGCTGGCTGACTACTTCGTCGGCTGTATCCTGACGGCTGAGGGGTGGGTTAGAGAAAAGTGGGCACAGGTCAACGACTTGCAACAGATGGCAGAGATTTTTCAGGTTACGGGAGTATCAGTGTGTCGGGCTCAAGACAACGGGTTTGATTTAGTAATTAAGCAGCCCTATCTGACGGGCTAGTTTTTTTCAAAACTTACGAGGATAGTCTTCCTCGTTTTATTTCTTAGCGTAGGTATGGCTGCGGCTTTCTTAAGGAGGCCGGGGCTGACTACCGTGGACAGTGCTTCTTCTCCGGCTGCTTCTATCTCAGGTATCTCCTTCAGTTTATTCAGGATGCCAGATAGCGGCGTAGCGCCGTCCAGGGTGATTGTCATGATGGTGCCCTCCTGCCACGAGCCAATCACCTGCATCACACGGCACCAGAGCGTTTCCTCCGCCCGGCTAACGAATCTCATCAGCTGGCCGGCATCTACCGGTGGAGGTATAACCAGCTGTATCTCGTTAATCATCAGGCTGGATTCTCCTGTGGCTTTTTTGTTGTTTTTCTCTTCATATCCGTTATATCCGTTTGGCGGTTGAGACGTGATATCTTCACTAATTACCACTTCGCCTTGGTGGACTCGTCTGATAGCCTGGGCAAGCTCCGCGCGTTTGATGTCTTTAAGGAGGTAGCCGGCTGCTCCAGCCTGCAGAGCCTGGTTCAGATACTGATTATACAGAGTCAGCATGATGATATTGCAGGCGGGATGTTTTTGTTTTACCTTGCGAGTGAGCTCAATCCCATCCACCCCGGGCATCTTGATGTCCATCAGGATAATGTTTGGTGAAAATACTTCCGCCATGAATAAGGCTTCTTCACCGTCAGCACCCTGGCCGACAATCTCCATATCTTCTTCCTCTGCCAGCATGTGCTGCAGCCCATCACGTACAACCTCGTGGTCATCAACCAAGAGAATTCGTATGTCTTTCTTTGTGTCTTTCTGTATTTCTTTTACATTTTTCATAGCAACCTTCCAGTTGGCAAAGGCCAATAATGTAGTCGTGGCGTATCCAACGAGACTGATGTTACCCTTTTCAATGCTAGCCTTGGAAGTCCCGAAAGGATAATTCTGTGAGCCAAAAGGGTCAACCTGGTAAGCCTTAAGGCTCATATAGGCGGGCATTTATTGAGTTAGTGCGATGAACGCCAGTACAGGTGGCAAATGAGGACTAAGAGGCTCTATCTGTCAAGAAGGGTTACCGGGGTTTTGAATCAGTCCTCTTTTGTAGGCTTCTGATACTGCCTCGGAGCGGTTGTGTACACCCAGCTTTTCAAAGATGTGGCTTACGCTTCTCTTAACAGAGGCCTGGCTCAAAAAAAGGTGGTCGGCAATCTCTCCGGTGGTTGCACCATTAGCAATCAGACGGAGGATGGTTGATTCACGCTCTGACAGAATGCCCCGCTGTTTACCATCGGCCGGGGCGGCAAGCTCAGCCAGTTGCTCTTGAGTGATGGAGAGGTCAAGTGGCGCGCGGCCCTGGTGAACGGCTCGGATAGCCCTTATCAGTTCCTCGCGTTTGATGTCCTTAAGGAGATAACCAGTCGCCCCGGCATCAATAGCCTGGGGCAGGTATTCATCATACAGAGTCAGCATGATGATATTGCATGAGGGGTGTTTCTCCTTTACCTTGCGAGTGAGCTCAATCCCATTCACCCCGGGCATCTTGATGTCCATTAGGATGACCTCTGGGGAGAGTGAGTCCACCTGAGTGAGCGTCTCTTCTGCATTACCTGCTTCACCTACCACCTTCAAGTCTGTTTCAAGCTCCAGCATGCGCCGCAGTCCCTCGCGCACAACCTGATGGTCGTCAACTAAAAGTATTCTAATAGTATCCATTTACTCTTCCTCTATTTGGGGCTGAATGGGGAGACTCAGGGTTATAGTAGTCCCCACCCCTTCATTGCTTTTTATTCTGAAATCCCCTCCCAGCATCTCTGCTCTCTGTTTCATGCCTAGCAGTCCCATATGTCCTACAGATATGGCGCCGTCCAGCGTTTGATGAAGGTCAAAGCCCTTGCCATTGTCGCGGACCTCGACCAGGAGCCTATCTTTCTGGAATTGCAGGCTGAGATTTACTTTGCTGGCATCAGAGTGCCTGCGGATGTTGGAGAGAGCT
>CAZRDI010000082.1:0-6570 GCA_964598825.1 uncultured Dehalococcoidales bacterium | reverse complement strand
AATTTAATGCAATACCGGAAGTTCGGAAAGCTAGGCTGGAAAGGCTCAGTGCTGGGTTTTGGCGCCATGCGGCTGCCACTGAACGGCAAAAAGCCATCAGATGTCAATGAGCCTGAAGCCACGCGCATGATAAGATACGCCATTGACCACGGCGTTAACTACGTTGATACGGCATACCCGTACCACGAAGGACAGAGCGAGCGCGTAGTCGGCCGGGCGCTGAAAGACGGCTACCGTGAGAAAGTAAAGCTGGCGACAAAGCTGCCCCCGTGGGAGGTAAAATCGGCCGCGGACTTTGACCGAATTCTCAACGAGCAACTTGAGCGCCTGCAGACCAGGATTGACTTCTACCTCCTGCACGCGCTGAACAGCCAAAGCTGGCCTAAAATACGCGACTTGGGGGTGCTTGACTGGGCCGAGAGAAAGATAGCCGACGGGCAAATTGGCCATCTGGGGTTCTCCTTTCATGATGAATTTGATGTCTTCAAGGAAATCGTGGACGCCTACGATAACTGGACTTTCTGCCAGATTCAGTACAACTATCTGGATATAGAGTATCAAGCAGGCCGTCGCGGACTGGAATATGCTACCGGCAAGGGCCTGGCGGTCGTCGTTATGGAGCCGTTGCGGGGGGGGCATCTTACCAAGAAACCTTCAGGACAGGTGGCAAAGATCTGGGCAAACGCCACTCCAAAACGGACTCTGGCTGAGTGGGGACTACTGTGGGTATGGAATCACCCGGAGGTTCCGGTAGCTCTTAGCGGCATGAGCACCATGGAACAAGTGGTAGAAAACGTGGCTGTGGCCGAGCGAGCCAGAGCGGGCACACTTACGGCAGACGAGCTGGCAATTTTTGAGCGCGCTCGCCAGGCCTATAAAGAATTAAACCCCATTCCGTGCACCGAGTGCGGATACTGTATGCCCTGTTCCAATGGCGTGGAAATCCCCCAAATCTTCCAGATATATAACGAAGCCATGATTCATGATGACCCCCAAAGAGGACGCATGCAATACGGTGGCCTCGAGGAAGAGAAGCGCGCCGACCAGTGTACCGAGTGTAGAGAGTGCACGGAGGCATGCCCCCAGGGAATTGACATCCCGGAGTGGCTCAAGAAAGCCGACGCACTGCTTAAGCCAAAATAACAGTACCTGCCGCATTATCACCTCCTGATGCCTTTGTAATCCAGGGGTGATTGTGTATAATGAGGGCTAATTTAAGCAGATTGTAATAGACATTAACGAATCAGGGGGGTGAGATTATGACTGAAGCATTTCTGGCAGCACAGGACCTCCACAAGAGCTTCAATGAACATAAGGCGGTCAACGGCGTCTCATTCAGTATCAATAAGGGTGAAATCTTCGGCCTTCTGGGGCCCAATGGTGCCGGCAAGACCACCACCATACGCATGCTGTCCACGGTTCTGGAACCAGATAACGGCGATGTCACCATAGGAGGTCATTCCATACGGAAAAACGCCGACGCCGTCCGCAATCTTATCGGTGTCTGCCCCCAAGATTTGGCCCTCTACGAAGACCTCTCCGCCCTGGATAATATGATCTTTTTCGGCCGGATGGCAGGGCTAAATGGTAAGGAAGCACGAACCCAATCTATGGCTCACCTGAAACTGATGGGGCTATCGGATAGAGCCAAAGGGAAGATATCCAAGTTCTCCGGAGGTATGAAGCGGCGTATCAACCTGGCTATTGCCCTTATGGGCAACCCCGAACTTCTTTTCCTGGACGAGCCCACGGTAGGCATAGACCCCCAGTCGCGAAACAACATCTACGAAACCATTGAAAGCCTGCGTGATAAGGGAATGACCATTCTCTATACCACCCATTATATGGAAGAAGCCAACCGCCTCTGCAACCGCGTGGCCATAATGGACGGGGGCCAGATAATCGCTATGGACACCCCGTACGAACTCAGGAAGCAGATTGGGCCTCCAGAGCAGGTAACCCTGGAGGATGTTTTCCTGAACCTGACCGGCAGAAGTCTCCGTGATTAGTAAAAGATATGAATAGACCATTAATAGTCGCCTTACGAGAAGTCCGCAGCTACCTGCAGGACAAGGCTGACCTGGCCTTCAGCCTGCTCCTACCAATAGCTATCTTCGCTCTGATGTACCTTGCCTTCGGCGGGGAATCCATGTTTAACGGCACCGCCTATGTAGTAAACGAAGATGAGGATGGCACCTACTCTGCTATAATCCTGGAGCAGCTCGACGAGCTTGATAACCTTGAGGTCGAGTTGCTCTCCCCTCAAAAGGCAGATTCCAAGCTGGAGAGATCTGACCTGCTAATAGTCGTCTATATACAGGAGGACTTCTCCGATAAGCTAGCCGCTGGAGAGCAGGCTCAACTGGTTTTTAAGCAGAGAGGCAATGGCGGTGATGAGGGCCAGATAGTAGCCAGCATAATTCGCGGCGTGGTTGAGAAGATGAACCAGGAATTCCTAGTCTATAATCAGGTAAGCGATGCCCTAACGGGTAGTGGCATTCCGCAAGACCAGATAGAAATTACCACACAGGAATTCCTCGACAGGGAGCGGGAGCAGTCCATTGTGGAGGTTAGAGAGGAAACGGTGGGCAGCAGTCCCAATCTGGTCAACCAGTTCCTGCCCGGTGTGGTTACCATGTTCGTCCTCTTTGCCGCAACCATCAGTGCCAGCGCTATAGTGAAGGAGCGCAAGCTGGGAACTCTTGAGCGACTGCTCACTACCCGTCTCAGCGTGGGACAGCTTTTCGTCGGCAAATTCCTGGCCGGCATCTCCCGCGGTTTCATACAGACTCTAATACTGCTGGCTCTGGCCTACATTGTCTTCCGTCTTTTCACTCCCCTTTCCTTTATTGAATGTCTGGCTATCGCCCTCATTTTCGCCGCCGCCGCCAGTGCCGTGGGACTGGTAATTGCTTCTATCGCCCGCAGCGAAGACGGGGCTGTCTGGATTGCCGTCTCCTTCACCATGGCTACGACCATGCTGGGCGGCACCTTCTTTGAAATCCCTGAAGGCTCGGCGCTGTATGCCATCAGCCGGTTTTCCATCAATACCTACGCCAACACCGCCTTTAACACGGTAATAGCCCAGGGAGGCTCTCTGGCTGATGCAGGACTGGAACTGGGAGTGCTGGCTGGTATTATCGCCGGGGGGCTGATACTCAGCCGCATTCTCTTCAGGGCTATGCCCGGAGGTAGATAGGAAGCCATGAAACAGCTTAGGCACATCTGGTTCATTGCCCTGAAAGATCTGAAACTCTTCGTCACGGACCGTATGGGGCTGTTCTTTGCCATACTTTTCCCCTTTCTCTTTATCATCTTGTTTAACTTCCTCAATATTGGCGGCGGAGCCGAAGACCCCAGACTGGAGCTCCACCTGGTCACTCAGGAGGCAGAGGATAGTCTCAGCCACCAGATAATTGAGTTCATGGAAACCGGGGATGAGTCCCAACTTGAACCCGGCCAACCGAGAATAGTCTGGGACCGGGATTATGAGCAGGCCCGCCAGGCAGTTGAGGATAAAAAGCTCACCGGCTTCCTGCTCTTTCCGGCAGACTTCACCGATGGGGTAATGACGGGTCATGGCGCTAATCTTGAGGTAGTGACCGGTACGGAAGACGCTAATACCAGGGCTGCCCTCAACGGACTGGCTCAGGCCGTTGCTTCCCGGATTGGCTCACAGTACGTTGTGGCTAATGCCACCATAGAACTGCTGATAGAGCAGGGTCTAATCAACCCCGGTAACACTGCTGAGATTGAGCGAGTTGTTCAGCAGATATTCTCGGAGCAAGGTGGTGCCGTCACGGGGGAATCTTTCATAGAATTCAACACGGAGAAGGTGGGGGAGGTAGAGGCAGAGAACCCATCCAATGTCGTTATTCCCGGCTATCTGGTGATGTTCGTCTTCTTTACTGCAGCCATGTCAGCCACGAGAATAGTCCGTGAGCGCCAGAACAATACCCTGGAACGTATGCTGGCCAGTTCGGTGGGACGAGGGTCTATTGTAGAAGGTATGTTTCTGGGCACGGCAACCAAGGGGTTGATTCAGATAGTGATATTCTGGGCGGTGGGTATTCTCGCCTTTAACATAGACCTAGGCCCATCCCCTGCCGCCGTTATTATCCTCTCCATGCTGATGGTGATTATGTCCTCGGCATTCAGCATTATGCTGGCTACCCTGGTTAAAACGGAGCGGAGCGCCGACTCTATAGGCGTGTTCGCTTCACTGGTGATGGCACCCCTCGGTGGTTGCTGGTGGCCCCTCTTCATCCTCCCCAGATGGATGCAGGCTCTGGCCAAGATAACCCCGCACGGCTGGGCAAACACCGGCTTCAACAAACTGATGCTATACGGTGCCGACTTTGGTGCCGTGGCTCCGGAAATGTTAGCTCTGGTGGGTTTCGCTGTAATATTCGGCATCATAGCCGTATGGCGTTTCCGCACCAGCGCTGCCTGAGCAAGGCTACAATGGAAAGCTATAGAAACTGCCCGAGTAGGTATTACTGCAACTAATCTGCGCTGACTGGTACTTCCACGGTAACAGTAGCCCCCTTGCCCAACTCTGACTGCAGCGTTAGAGTGCCACCGATGAGCTGGGCTCGCTCTTGCATCCCTACTAACCCGAGCTTACCGGCAACAGTCAAATCCCCTATCTCACCTGGCAACTCAAAACCCTGGCCATTATCTTTTACAGTCAAAACGGTCTTATCATCGCCAAATTCCACAGTAACCCGTGCCTCTGACGCCTTGGAGTGCTTCCACACATTTCTCAGTGCCTCCTGGGCAATGCGGAATAGCACTAACTCTACCTCAGGAGGGAAACGGCGTGTAGTGCCGAGCACCTCCATATCTATGTCTATGTCAAAGCTATTATTCAGGTCAGAGGTCAACCACTCCAGAGCAGGCAGAAGCCCCAAGTCATCCAATATGGGTGGTCGCAGGTCGTGGCTGAAACGGCGGACACCGTCCAATATCTTGTGGGTTTGCTCAAGTAACTCCTTCGGAAGCACGGTACCCTTAGATATAAGCGCATTTATTTGACGCATGAGGATTATCAAATCCTGAGCCGTCTCATCATGAAGCTCTCTGGCAATGCGCCTGCGTTCCTCCTCCTGAGCTCTGGTAACTTGCTGAAGATAGTAACGCAGATTGTTTTCTGCCTTTCTACGAGCGGTGACATCCACCAGGGTTTCCTTCGCACCTATTACTTCCCCGCTACTATCCGTAATAGGACTGGCCGTGAATTGAAGCCATTTCCCCTCCCCCCCAATCTCGGAGAAAAAATCCTCGGCTTCATAGGCACCCTCAACCAGGTCAGACTTCTGGTATTTATCCGAATAATACGATGCAATCTTGCCTTCAGAAGCCTCGTCTACTATCAAATCAGCCATAATCGGCCTCTTCTCATTGTAAAATGCCTTCCATTGCCTGTCTGTCCCGATTATCTCTTCCCTTTTCAGTCCGGACAGAGACTCAATTGCCGTATTCCAGTGCGTAACCTTGTGCTGCTTATTGATTACAAATGATGGAATAGAAGAACCATCGACAATCTTGGTGAGCATTTCTTCGGCACGTCTTCGCCGGATAATATCTCCGCGGTGTATATGAAACCACAGATTCACCAGACCGCCGGTAATAACAACGGCACTGGTCTCAAACAAAGCATCAGACGGATATACAGAGAGAAAAATAGCCCTGGGCAGCATAATGATAAGCGCCACCGCCAGGCTAACTAACCCCCCACCTGTCCCAAAGACAAAACCGGCACAGGTTACCGGCACAAGTAAGAAAACCCGCTCCACGGCGTGCCGCTCCAAACCTAAAAATGAAAGGAGAGATGGGGAATCCACACCGAGTATTTGCTGCGGGTAATGGAGGATTACGCCAGCAACGAACATTACCAGCACCAGCCAGAAATAGGGGTTAGATATAACCTTCAATAACCGACCTAACATATTTGAAAAAACATACAACCGCACCGGACAGTTAAAAAGGGGTCAAGGCAGGTCTTCCAGAGTAAGCAGCCCCCTTCTCAACCCGTAGAATATAGCCTCGGTACGTGAAGCAACCCCCAGCTTATTAAAGATATTTCCCAGATGAACCTGTACCGTGCGCGGACTGAGGAAGAGCTGCTCGGCAATCTCCTTGTTGCTTATGCCTGTAGCGGCTAGCTTCAATACCTCCATCTCACGCGAACTAAGGAGCTCAGCCTCCTGGGTCTCACCGGGATGAGGAGATTTCAGGCGGTCTATAACCCGGCGGGCGATTACGGGATGAAGTACCGACTCACCGGCATACACCGCTCGTACCGCATCAACCAGTTCACGTGCCCGCACACCTTTCAGCAGGTAGCCCGCTGCTCCCGCCTCCAGAAGACCAAAAATATACTGGTCATAATCATAGGCGGTAAGTATGAGCACGGCTATAGACGGCTGGCGTTCTTTTATCTGCTTAGTAGCTTCTACACCATTAAGCTTAGGCATAGCGATATCCATAATAACTACATCTGGTTTTAGCTGGGTAGCCAGTTTGACGGCTTCTTCTCCATCGCTGGCTTCACCAACGACCTCCATA
>CAZRDI010000081.1:0-6624 GCA_964598825.1 uncultured Dehalococcoidales bacterium | reverse complement strand
AGGTTCGGTATCCCCGTTACCCTCATCACCGACTCCATGGCCGGCTACTTTATGAGCCGTGGCGAGGTCAACTGCGTCATCGTTGGTGCCGACCGCATTGCCGCTAATGGCGACACCGCCAACAAAATCGGCACCTACAGCCTGGCTGTCCTGGCTATGGAAAACGGCGTCCCCTTCTACGTTGCCGCCCCCACCAGCACCATTGACCCGTCCCTGGCCTCAGGAGACGAAATCCCGATTGAGCAGCGCAGCCCGGAAGAGGTAACCCATATTCAGGGGGTGAGCATTGCCCCCGATGGTATAAACGTTGCCAACCCCGCCTTTGATGTTACCCCCCACCGCTACATCACCGCCATCATCACCGAAAGGGGTATAATAAGTGAGCCTTACGGGGAGGGGCTGAAGAGGGTAGCTGGTAATATATGATTTATGTTTATCTAGACGAATCAGGTGATTTAGGATTCGGACAAGGAGGCACTAAATACTTTACTATCGCATTTGTCGTCGTGAAAAATCCTATCCACTTCAAAAGATGTGTTAAGAAAGTAAAGGTAAAATACCATATTCCCCGAGATGTAGAGCTAAAGGGATACTCTACCAGAGAGGATATCAAGAAGGACTTACTTAATAGATTCGCAAAACTAGATATTGAAATACATGCCATAACCGTAAGGAAGAAAAATGTAGATCCGAAGCTACGAAAAGACACGAACATTCTGTATAATTATGTAGTCGGGCTGTCATTAGCTGAGCGGATTTTACATGAACCAGTTAATTCCAGAGTTTTCGTTAATGTAGATAGAAGAGTCATCTCAATAACTTCTGGCTTCAAATTTAATGATTACCTAAGATATAAAATCTGGTACGAAAGAGGGAGAAAAGACATCGATTTGGAGATTTCCCATTTAGACTCACACCAAGCTTATGTCATTCAGGGAATAGACATTATTTGCAATAGTATTTTCAGAAAGTACAGTTCAAACAACTACGAGTTATTTAATATCATTCGAAGTAAAGTGAAAAGCGACAGGAGGTTATTCTTCGGCAAATAAAAAAGCGGACCCTGCGAGTGACTAGCTTACAGCTAGTTTATGCCACCTTCCAGTGACACACTTAACGCAGGACTTACCCGCTGTCATAAATATAACACATGTTACAATATCTGTCAATGTCCACCTGTCATCAAGCAAAGGAAAGAGGTAAAAATGAGCAAGTTTATTGATAAGTTAAAGCAGCTTTCAGAGACGGCATCCCAACCCATGGGGTTCAGGGCAGTGCAGGCAACCGCGCCCAGGCCAAAAATGCTGGTGGTTGCCAGCCTGGCTGAGGCTGATATCGGCAACATATCTGATTACGTAGCCGGGGCTGATGCCGGGCTGCTGCGCATCGCCAAATCAAGCACGGGCGCCAAAAACCTGAAGGAAATAGCTAAAGCCGTGCCCGATATTCCCTGGGGCGTGTGGCTGAAGGGCGGTGGGCAGGGAGGGGTAAAGCAGATGGCAAAGTCCGGTGGCGATTTCGTGGTCTTCCCGCCGGAGAGCACCGCCCTGTCAACCCTCCAGAACGACGAAACAGGCAAGATTTTAGCCGTAGAATCGTCGTTAGATGAAGGTCTATTGAGAACGGTTAATAAGCTGCCGGTGGATGCGGTGCTTATCGCCGACGAGCAGAAGAAGGGCTACTCGCTTACCTGGCAACACCTCATGCTATTCCAGCGCTTTGCCGATTTGCTAACCAAGCCCCTGCTGGTCGCCATACCACCAGACGTAACCGCCGACGAGCTCCAGGTCCTGCTGGAAACGGGGGTAGGCGGGGTGGTAACCGAAATAGAGACGGAGCAACCCGCGGGAAAATTACAGGAGCTGCGAAAACTAATTGACCAGCTGAAACCCCCGTCGCCACGCAAAGCGGGGAAGGGGGAAGCACTACTATCTTTCGCCGGTAAACAGGCAAGCATAGAAGTTGAAGAAGAAGAGGAATAGCCCCTCTTCAAAAGATATTAACCACTGGTTAGCACAGCAACGGCTATGATTTTGATAGCTGCTGTGCTTTTCCTTCAGTGGTGATAGCCGGAGCAATCACCACCTCAACCTTTTGCATTTCCGGAATGGTAACCGCACCGCAGACGCCCATTGCCGTACGAAGAGACCCGATGAGGTTCTGGGTGCCATTGGTGACTGAAGTGGGCCCGAAGAGGATTTGCTCTAATGTGCCGGTAGTGCCGACCTTTATCCGCGTTCCCCTGGGGAGAGCGGCATGCGGGTTAGACATACCCCAGTTAAAACCAAGCCCCGGTGCTTCTTTAGCCCGTGACAGGATAGCGCCCAACATTACAGCGTCAGCCCCTGAAGCAAAGGCTTTGCACAGGTCTCCACCCTTGCTGATACCACCATCGGTAATTATAGGCACATACCGTCCGGACTCCCGTTGGTAGTCATCCCTGGCCGCAGCACAGTCCATTGTAGCCGTTATCTGGGGAACACCGACACCGAGGACTTCCCTGGTAGTGCAGGCAGCACCCGGCCCTACCCCCACCAGAACCCCGGAGATTCCCGTTCTCATAAGCTCCAGGCATGCGCTATAACTTACACAGTTGCCGACAATAACAGGCATGGATATAGATTTACGAAGCTCGGAGAAGATGAGCCCACGATAGCTTTTGGATATATGCCGGGCACTGGTAACCGTAGCCGCGACTACGAGAATATCAGCCTTAGCCTCGGCAGCCAGTGGAGCAAATCGTTTGGTATTAGCCGGCGCCACGGCAACGGCACACACTGCGCCCGCCTTCTTAATAGCCTCTATTCGTTCGCCGACGAGGTTTTCCTTAATTGGCTGTGAATATATTTTTTGAAGCAAAGAGGTAGCCTCGGCATCAGACGCTTTAGCAATCTCCGCTAATACTTCCTGGGGCTTATCATACCGGCTTTGTATCCCATCCAGGTTAAGAACACCCATACCACCCATCTTGCTCATGAGAACAGCCGTGTTAACATCGGTTACCGAATCCATGGCGGCAGCCATAATCGGAATGGAGAAAGTAAGACCATCTACCTTGAAATCAGTGTTGGTCTGGTCTGGATTTACGGTGACATCCCCGGGCACTATAGCCACTTCATCAAATCCGTAGGAACGCCGTAACTCTTTAAATTGACGAGTAGCCATTTTAACCTCCCCCTTTTAAACTTAAAATATATCAAAAATAGCAACACAAAGTCAAGAATTTGCGACATATAGACGGGTGAGGCAGTGTGGGTTATAATAACTAAACTGGGGGAAGATATAAGATAATGCCGATTCTTTATGTTGTAGCTACTCCCATCGGTAACCTAGAAGATATTTCCCTGCGCGCCCTCCGTACTCTGCGTGAAGTAAAGCTCATTGCCGCCGAGGATACACGCAGGACGAAACGGCTCCTGGCTACCTACGAGATTAAAACACCGGTGACAAGTTATCATGAGCACAATAAGTGGACTAAATTGGATTATATTTTGAATTGCCTTAAAGATGGGGATGCAGCTCTCGTTTCTGATGCTGGAACGCCATGCATCTCTGACCCCGGCTACGAGCTGATTGCGGCGGCTAGCCAGCAAGGTATTTCGGTTGTTCCCATTCCGGGGCCATCTGTTGTTATCACAGCGCTGGCTGTCTCAGGACTGCCTGCGGAAAAATTTATCTACACCGGTTTTCTGCCTTCCAGAGCTAATGGCAGACGGCGCCTCTTGGAATCCGTGGCCGATGAACAGGACACCATTGTAGTCCTGGAAACTCCCCACCGCTTGCTGGCTGCCCTGAACGATATCCTGCTCGTCCTAGGAGATAGAAAAATAGCCGTTTGCCGTGAACTTACCAAGATTCATGAAGAGATTCACCGGGGTACTATAAGCCAGGCCATAGAGCACTTTACCGAGCCAAGGGGAGAGTTCACCCTGGTCATTGAGGGCAAGGGGAAGAAGGACAAACCACGGTTGACAGAAGACATTAAGAGACAACTGCATAATATGCGTTCATCAGGTATAAAAACCAGGGAAGCGGTTGCCAAGGTGGCTGAGGAAACAGGCCTGTCAAAGAAAGAACTGTATCAAGTCTGGCTCAGTTTATCTTGAAATTTTATATTAAAGCTTGAGAGGAGTGAACAAATGCGGCGAGGATGTATATCTCTGGGGAATGTCCGGTGTGATGAGTGTCACCGCGCTATAGCCTACCCCGAGCGCTATTTAGCTGTTGATGAGAAGGACGGCGTTGAGGTCGAAGAAGGCGAAACATCACACTATTGCGTTGATTGCTGTCTGAAGAAGGGCTACGCTCGTTATATCACGGAGAAGGGCGAAGAGGTACTCACCTTCTTTACAGAATAAGCGTTAGTCCCTGTAGTTTAATTGTGAAAGATACTGACTGGTTTACCAGCAGGAGATAGATTATGGGTGAGAGAGTTTTTATTGGGGTTGCCTGGCCCTATGCCAATGGCTCGCTGCATATCGGGCAGATTGCCGGAGCATGCCTGCCGGCAGATATATTTGCCCGCTACCACCGTATCAAGGGAAACGAGATACTGATGGTATCCGGCAGCGACCAGCACGGTACGCCAATAACTATCAAGGCAGAACAGGAAGGGAAGAAACCTGAAGAAATAGCCAGCCGCTATCACCAGGAGTTCCTTGATTCTTGGCAGAAACTTGGTATCTCTTTTGATTTATTTACCACTACCGGTACCACCAACCATGCCGAGGTGGTGCAGGATATCTTCCTGAAACTGCTCGACAAGGGCTACATCTACAAGGACACAGTGTCACAATCCTTTTGCCCCCATTGCCAGCGCTTTTTACCTGACCGTTATATTGAGGGCACCTGCCCGTTCTGCAAATCTCCTAACGCTCGCGGTGACCAGTGTGAAGCTTGCGGCAAACCCATGAATACCACTGAGTTGATTGAGCCTCGCTGCAGTCTTTGTAGTACGACCCCGCTTTTTAAGGACTCGGAGCATTTTTTCTTGAGACTGACCGCATTCAGGGACAAGCTTCTGGACTGGGTAAAACAACAGACCCATTGGCGGCAGAATGTCTTGAACTTCACCACGCGTTATCTTGAAGAGGGGTTAATAGACAGGGCTATCACCCGTGACATAGCTTGGGGAGTACCGGTGCCGGTTGACGGGTTTGAAAATAAGCGCATCTATGTCTGGTTTGAGGCTGTTATTGGTTACCTATCAGCGAGTAAGGAATGGGCCAGGTCTACGGGAGATGAAGACAAGTGGCGCTCTTTCTGGCAAGACGAGACAAATAGCTACTACTTTATTGGTAAGGATAATATTGCCTTCCACACCATTATCTGGCCGGCGATGCTAATGGGCTACGGGGGACTGAACCTTCCCTATGATGTGCCGGCTAACGAGTTCTTAACCATTGAGAGCAAAAAGGTTTCTACCAGCCGCAACTGGGCGGTCTGGCTGCCCGATTATCTGTCACGCTATGACCCTGACCCACTGCGTTACCTGCTATCCATAAACATGCCGGAGACCAATGATACCGATTTTTCCTGGCGTGAGTTCGTCCGCCGTAACAACGATGAGCTGGTGGCTACTTACGGCAATCTGGCCCACCGAGTGCTCACCTTCGTCTACCGTAACTTTGATGGCTGTGTGCCAGCGCCCGGAGAACTGGATAGTCGCAGCCAGGCTGTTATTGACCTTACCGGGGATACACTGAATAAAGTGAGCGAGCTTCTTTACAATTGCTCTTTCAAAGAAGCTGTAAAATCGGCTATGGCTCTGGCTCATGAGGCAAATCGCTACCTTGATGAAAAGTCGCCCTGGAAAGTGATTAAAGAGGACAGGCAAGCCGCAGCCACCTCTCTGTATGTAGCTCTTTGTGTGCTCTCTTGCCTCAGAACAGCTCTATACCCCTTCCTGCCCTTTAGCTCCCAAAAGCTACACGAGTACCTCGGCTTTAAGGGCAATGTTGAAGAAGATGGCTGGCAGCTACATTCACCGCCTCCGGGACAGAAACTACTTCCCCCCGAACCCCTGTTTTCCAAACTGGATGAAGAACTGATAGAAGAAGAGACCAGCCGTTTAGGTAAAGCCTATTAGTAGACGACCCTCTAATCAGGTGTGGCTGGGGCCTGTTCCGGGAAGGGCTGGGGAATAATTGGAGCTTTCTTGCGCACAGACCTGGTTTTAGTTTTGACCGTAGCCTCTGCTGGCACGGGAGCCGGTGTGACCTTGACCTTTGGAGCAGCTTTAGGAGCGGTTTTGCTAAACAGTGCTTCCAGCTCCTCGCCCTCTAGGGTCTCTTGAGCAATAAGCTTTTCCGCAACTTGAACCAATTTTGACTTATTTTTGGTTAGAATCTTTTTAGCCGTATTATGGGCATCCTGGATAATCCTGTCCACTTCCTCGTCAATGGTATCGGCTATTTTGTCACCATAATCTTTCTGTTCCGAGATTTCACGACCAAGGAAGATCATCTCCTGCTTATCGCCAAAGGTTCTCGGGCCCAGTCTGTCGCTCATGCCGAAATCAGTAACCATCCTGCGGGCCAACTTGGTGGTACGATCAATATCATCCTGAGCCCCTGTCGTAATCTCATTCAGGATTAACTCCTCAGCGGCGCGCCCACCAAGCAT
>CAZRDI010000080.1:5260-6829 GCA_964598825.1 uncultured Dehalococcoidales bacterium | reverse complement strand
AAGGTCAAAGCCCTTGCCATTGTCGCGGACCTCGACCAGGAGCCTATCTTTCTGAAATTGCAGGCCGAGATTTACCTTACTGGCATCAGAGTGCCTGCGGATGTTGGAGAGGGCTTCCTGGACTATACGGTAAGTGGCTATCTCTATGTTTGACGGCGGCCGTAGAGAGGTTCCTATTACAGTAAATTTACAGTCCAGTCCATCAGTTTTTAAGTCGTCAAGGCTCTGTTGCAGAGCATGAGAGAGCCCCAGCTCATCCAGAGCCGGCGGACGGAGACCAATCACTACGCGACGTAGCTCCTTGAGGCTTTTATTAAGAGTGCTTTCCATGTTAGCCAGTTCATCTTGAGCCTTCTCGCCGTTATCTTTTGAGAGAGCCTGGCTGAAGCTCTGAGCCCTGTACGAGGCAGCAACCAGCCATTGGGCAACACTGTCATGGAGGTCGACGGAAATCCTCCTCCGCTCCTCCTCCTGGACCTGAACTACCTGGGCCAGGAGGTGCTCCACTTGAACCTGTTGCTTTTTGAGAGTATCAAGCATCATGGCATTTTCTATTATGATGCCGGCTTGATTTGCCATACTCGTTATCAGTTCTATATCCTCGTGGGAATAGGTGGCATCTGACCGCTTTTTCCCTAAGGCTAGAATGCCGATTAGCTCACCCCGGCTCTTAATGGGACACAGGAATTCTAAATCGGAGACAAGCAGTTGTTCTTTCTCTGTCTGCCATAACCCTTTAAGCTGGTGGATGCTGTCAATCTGCTTCAGGTCAAGAGGGCTGACTTCGTTCTCCAGCTGGGCAATAATTGGGTGCTCGGGGTTAAATCTCAGTTCATTGCTTGGTTTATCTTTTGCCTTTGGATAAGTAAATTGTGTGGTGAAGTCATCGCTGCTGGCATCTTTTAGTAATAATTTGGCATTCGGGATGCGTAGAGCCTTGCTTATTGTGGGCAACATTTCATTAGCCAGTGTATCCAGGTTAATGATGTTGCCCATTTTACTGCTGAACTTGAGCACTGTCTGACGGTACTGGTAGGTTCCCCTGTAGAAGAAGCGGTCTACCCATTCCTGGATAGTATACCTTAGCGGGCGGGCCAGGAGTGCCAGTGCGAGGGCTAAGCTAGAGGCGAGTAATAAGATGTTGTAAAGTGGCAAGTCAGGGAAGAACCTGTGCCCCAGTAATATCGCACCTATATATATACCAGCAATAAACACTACTACGATAAAGTAGGACAGTCCTCTCCTCACCACAAATTTGATGTTAAGAAGCTGAAACCTTAAGATGGCGTAGCTGATTATTAGAGCATTGGCAATGTTGCCAAGGTGGTCTACGGAATAGTTAGCCAAGTCACGGTTCAAGTTGGTTGCCAAGAATAGTATCCACGCAATGACTGCAGCCAGTAAGTAGCCGATTCTATTTCTATTCTGTGGGTTGGTTGACTTCCTGAGTCCTTGTACCAGATAGAGTAGTGCCATTCCCACAAATGCAGCACCAAAGGCGGTAAATGGGTAAAATGCGATGACATCGAGCTCGTGATACAGGATTCCATCAACTACGTAGGAGCTTTT
>CAZRDI010000080.1:0-5160 GCA_964598825.1 uncultured Dehalococcoidales bacterium | reverse complement strand
CTAAGGGACGCGTGACAATAATGCTTATTAAGGCTACGTAAGCGACGACGGCAACAAGTGGTATTATGGCGTATATATTCACTTTATACCCTGCTTTTTCTTACTGGCTCTGCTTGGCATTAGGCCCTTTAGTATTATTGTAACTGAAGCACTAGACATTATCTACTGTCGTACCATACCTGTCAAGGCGCAGGATTATTGCCCGGTTGTGGGGGTATCTTATAAAAAGAGTCTGGGTGAATGTCAACTCGCCTTACAAAAGGAGCCCCCTCCGCCAGCGGAGGAGGCTCCATAGGGCAGGGTTAATATGGAGAATCTAGCTAGTCCGGACTGGTTCCGGTTTGCGTTCCTCTTCTTTCGTTACTGCTATCTGGCGTGAGCCATTAATCAGGAAGTCTAACATGCTATCCGACGGATTGATGTGCGGTACCTTTAGGTGAGCCAGGTCGGCACCGGCTGCCTGCTGCTTCTGCATGTAAGCCTGGAAAGCATTCTCGGGGAGCAGCGTAACCTCTAACGGCATTATCCCAAGAAACGACTCTATATTGGCGTAGTCGCTGTCCAACTCTTTGAGCTGTTGGTGGATAGTGCGTGCTATATCTTCTTCCTGTATATGGCCATTTTCCTTGAGTTCAAGATACAGGTGTAGTGCTGGTCTATCCTTGACCTCTTTGCGTACTGCCCAGTCTTGATAGGCTACTCCTGAGCGCTCTATGGCTTGCCAGATAACCCTCTCGGTTAATCTGGTGAAGCCGGCAATGTCAATCAGGTCGTCTACCCGGGAGTAAAAAGTTATCTGGGGGATATCTATGTTAAGCTGTTCATTGCGGAGCGAGAGTATCTTGACCATATCGCCAATTCTATATCTCACCAGGGCTCCGCCGTGGAAGTTAGTTACTACTAACTCATAGTTCCCACCAGCTTCTACCTCATCAAGCATAAGAACTTTGGGCTGGTATGAGGGGTCTTGCCTTGATTTAAGGGCATCTTCCTCCGGGATAAACTCAAGGAAGTTGAGGTGAGGTATGAAGGTCATTCCCTGATAGTCCCAGGTTTGCGTGGCTATCATTGTCGCCTCAGTGCAGCCGTAAGCATCCAGGGGATAATGCCCCCACATCTCTTTGATTCTCTCTTTAAAGACCGAGGTGTCTGTACCACCAGCCATCACCCCCTTTAACGACCACACATCCTTGGGCAGCATCGGGCGGCGAGCCAGTTTGCTTTTCATCAGCGCCTTAACCAGTCGGAGTAGAGCCTTGGGCCTGCGTAGAAATGGTTTAATGCTGATACTTCCGCTTCCTTTACTGAAGCGCTCGCCTATTGCTACCAGCACGCTGGATATACCGGCAAATATATCCATTCCCTCAAGCAGGGCCAGCTTGAAACCTTCCTGTATCCTTTCGGCAAACTCCATTTGCTCGGACTCTTCCAGTGGTGGCAGAAAGTCGAGGATAGCTTCATCTTCCATCCTGTGACCGCTTATACCTGAGAAATAGGGTGACGGAGCCAGCGCGTAGAGATACCTGTCATGTGGCCTCAGGTTGACTTCTCCTCTTTGCTTACAGCTACCAAAGAGCATTATGGCAACCATAGCTGCCCCTAGTTCTTCGTACAGTCTGTTACTAATCGGTATCCACTTCATAGGATACTCGCCAGACCTGCCAGAGGTATGTGCCCACATCAGTGGTTTCCTGGGCAGCACATCCTTCCTTCGTTTCAGCAGGTAGGGTGCATACTCAGCGTAGGTGGTAAGTGGCACCTGCTCCCGGAATTCCTCCACGGTTTCGGGCATGGCGCCAGCCATGACGGCTCTGCCCAGTTCACATTTCTTCAGCAGCTCTATCTGCTCCATGAGTAACCGCTTCTGAACCGTCATGAAATCTCCTAGACTCAGGTCTATAAACCCGCAACATCTCTGCCATAATTCCTCATATTTCTCCTGTTTCAGTAATTCGCCTATTGTAGCCATTTCGTTTCCTCCTTTGAGCCTGGATGTTAAGTTCTAGCGTGTCTAATTGAATTTATGAAGGCATTTATGCTCCGTCGGTTGGGCACCAGCATTGGCGTTTCCCGCTGGTAGCTATCATAACCATGGAACATCCTGCCGAAGAAAACCTTGTCCTGCATAACGACCAGTACAATGTCCAGTAGAATGTATATGGGTGCGGCTATAAGTATTAGATTTGACTTTGAAACCAGTACGAGCGATACCATGAATGGGATGAACCAGATTACGCCTGGGTGTCGGACCAGGGCATATAGGCCGGTTCTTATCAGCTTATCGCCGACACCGGTGGCAATATATGTCTTGCGGAAGGGAAGATTGATGAACAGGGAATATATCACCATGGAGAGGGATAGTGCCAGTAATACCCAGCCGAGCCAGGTAGACCATGCGGGTAAAGGCAGCTTGTCTGACCAGAGGCATGACGCCACAATGGCGTAGCCCATTAAGCCGCTACCCAGAACCCAGGTACAGGGTTTTGCTGCTGGCACCCTTTTTATAGAAACGATGTCAAAAAGGTGTATTACCAGAAAGCCAAGACAACCTATAGCTATATAAATCACAATAACTCCCGCGTAAAACTATTGCAGGTTGTCTTGGTTATGGGAAGGGATTGTGTTCTAGAACAATGTTCTATGACCTTTGGGTTAGCTAGGAAGTACTAATGAAAATCCCTTCTTCGTTGGGGGAAGAAGGGACCATGATGGTTTCCCGGGGAAAAGGAATTTTCCGGTGTTGAGAAAGGTGGCAAACTATTTCCACTTTATTGTAGCTTTTCTCTCCTCGCTGTTGTCAGAGTCCAGGTCTTTTTGAAGCCCTTGCAGCTTGCTGGTTAGCTCTTCAAGGTCATTTTCCGGGGATTGCTTACCCAGCTCAAGTCCGTAGTTAACAAAGAAATCAAGGAAGCTCTTCAGGAGTGTCTTTATGTTTTGCTCCATGGAGTAAACCTCTTCCTTGGTTGCATACTGTGGCTCTTTGGTATCATGCTTTAGTTGACTGTCAATTAAGAAATTGACGAATTCAGATTGACTCATATCTCCACGGTTGTTGTCAATCTTCTTAGCAAGTTCCGCCGGTACGATTAGCATTCGTTTTTCAGCCACGATTTTCTCCTTTGCTTTATCATCTCTCCCTATTTACTTAAAAAGGCTGCAAGAGTGGGTGTCAGTACTCTTCTCCCAGCTCAAGCACTTGTAGGATGCTATCTATGTTTCTCAGTAATCTGAGGCCCTTTCTGGTCACTCTATAAGTCACGACCGGATTGCCAACGGTGACCTTGTCTATCAGCTTCAGTTCCAGCAAGAACTTGAGGTACTTCTGTAGCTGAAAGTAGCTCATGTTGGCGCTGTACATTATCTCGGTTTTACCTGCTTCGCCCAGTCTCAGCATATCAGCTATTATCTCGATGTTAGATCTTCTGCTCTTTATCTTCATCCCTCACACCCCCTTACCTGTCTGAGGCTTCTGCTCAGTGTCTCAGACGCTGACTCTTGCTACCTGTTGTTAACCCTAAGGATAACTCTATGAGCCTTAAAGGTCAATTTAGTTAGCTAAAAGGTTCACGCAAGATGTTACCTGTTTGCTTGGCGGTTGTCAAGGGGATAGACAAAAAGTGAGGCAGCGGGTCAATTTGTGGTGGAAAAAGAAGGAGCCTCCCAGAGTTCTGGGAGACTCCAAGCTCTCGGAGCTACTCGCACGTGTTGGCTATACTTCTATCTGTGCCCCATCCTCTACTTAGCCCGGCTGATAGATTCTACTTGTTTAGGTGGGCTATCCTGCTTTAGCGTCACCACGAGTTCTTTCCTGGGCTGAATTTCTGCCCTGGCTATACTCTGCCGGTTAAAGCTGGAGGGAGCCTTTGGGACTTTTTCTATGGCTGAGTTTTCCCCCACATTCTCCACATCAGCCATCTTTCCCAACCTATTTAAGATGGTTGCCAGCGGGGTAGCCCTTTGCAGCAGGGTGGTGAAAGCAATGCCTTTGTCCCACGAGCCGACTTGCTGCACGATAGTTGTCTCCAGCGCTGCCTCTACCTGGTGAATGAAGCTTAGTAATCGAGCGGCATTGACGGGCGAGGGTATAATCAACTCAGCTTCTTTAATCAGGTTGTTTGGAATCGTCTCACCCTTTGTCTTCCCGAGTAGTGATGTAAGGCGTTCATCAATGATCAGTTCCCCGTGATAAACCCGCCTGATAACCTCTACGAGATCCTGGGTCTTTATGTCTTTTAAAAAGTAGCCTGTTACCCCGGCTTCCAGAGCCTCGCTCAGGCACTCCTCGCGCCAGGTTAGCATGATGACTTTGCACTGGTGCCATTTTTGACGCAGGCGGCGGGCGGCTTCAGCACCGCTCATGCCCGGCATCTTGGCTTCCATAAGGATGATGCTTGGTGCCAGTATTTCCGGCTGGCGCAGGGCTTCCTCAGCGGAGGGGAGGTCGCCTACGATTTCCATATCCTCCTCCAGTTCCAGCATGCCCTGCACTAAATACTCTTGGAGTGTCAGTATATCCTGCACCCCACGGTGAATAAGCTCACGACCATTAATTAGGAGTATTCGTATTCCTTTCATAATCCTTACCCTCCTGTTTGTGATATCACCGGTTGAGGGGCAAAATTAGCACAGGTTGTTGATTAAAGTGGCCATCGGTGTTTCAGCCACTTGACCTGTGCCTGCATAGTTACCACCCTTAAATTATGCCATCGCTTCCGTGGATGATGAATAGCCCATTAGTAATGTGTGGTCTGGGTAATTAGTCCTACTGCACGGTCGGAGAGAGTGTTCAAAAGGAGATCTACCGTGAGAGGGTTAGTAGTATTAATTATTGTCCATGGTTAGCGGGTGGAGTTCTTCGGCTGAAATCCAGCCATAGCGGATGGCCAGGAACACGGCGTGGGCTCTGTCATTAGCATTTAACTTGCGGAGAATGTTGCTGACATGATTCTTAATTGTCTGCTCGCTGATTTGCAGAATGGAGGCGATTTGCTTGTTTGCATTACCGTCGGCAACGTAGTTCAGGATCTGCGTCTCCCTGGCGGTGAGAGAGACGACTATATTATCCATGGTTTTCCCGTGAATACTATGTATGCTTTGGAATTGCCTTAAAACGTGCTCGGCAACCTGGGGTCTGGCTAAGAGGCTCTCGTTTATGAGGTA
>CAZRDI010000079.1:0-6896 GCA_964598825.1 uncultured Dehalococcoidales bacterium | reverse complement strand
TAGCTGGCAGAGGTATAAAGAGACTTCATGGTTTTGGCAGAGGGGACCAATACGTCAGACTTCTTGTTAAAATACCTGAAAGACTAAACAGACAGCAAAAAGAGGCTTTAGAAAAACTGGGAATATAGGGTAGAATCATCATTAGTCTTTTAAATAATAATATGGAAAATAATGAACTTTATTTAAGATTTTTAGAGACATCAAAGAGAATAGGAATTCCTATTAAAAAAATCATTGATTTACTTTTTATTTTGGTTTCTAAAGGAAGTATTGATAATAATGTACTTGTTAGGAAAACTGGCGTTTCTACTAATGTTTTGAATAAAGTAAAAAAAGATTTATCTTTTCTTCTTGAACCTACTTCTGATAAAACAAAAATCAAGGAGGAAATGATTGAAAATATTAAAAAAATATATAGCAATTATAAGGTTGAAGAATTTTTTTGGAAATTTTTAGAGGATAATTCTTATAATGAAATTGTAAATATATTGGATGATTATTTCTCGTTTAGGCCTAACCCTAGAAGAGATCTTGATCAATTTTTTGCCACTATAGAAACTACTGCTAAACGAGCTAAGTTAATGGATTTTTTTGCCGATATTAAAAGGAAAAGAATTTTATTTATTGGAGATGATGATTTAACCTCTATCGCAGTGTCTATTTTAGGAAGTGCTAAAAGAGTAACAGTTCTAGATATAGATAATAGATTACTGGAATTAATTAAAAAGATATCTGAAGAAAAAAAATTGGGGATTGAAACATTTCCCTACGACGCTAGAAAGAAATTAGATAAATCTCTATGTGATAAGTTTGATGTTGTTTTTACGGATCCGCCCTACACGATAAAAGGTATGAATTTATTTCTTTCCAGAGCTGTTGACGCAATCGATAAGAAAAATCTAGCTGGTAGGATATATGCTTGTTATGGAAACAGCGATAGAGCTAAAGAAAGATTCTTACCAATCTATAAATTATTTTTAGATCTAGGCTTAATGGTTCGCTGGATTTTTGATAAATTTAATAGATATGAAGGAGCTGTATCAATAGGAAGCTCTAGTAGTCTTTTTGTTTGTGAGGTAACGCCGCAAGCAGACTCAAATATTAAAGGTGAATATGAAGGGACAATCTACACCAACAATTAGCCATTTTTCATCAATTATAAAAGTAGAAAATATTACTGATAACCTTCTAGAGATAGAGAAATTAGGTGAGGGTCTATTAAATAGTTTAGGATTGAGGTATATTAAAAAAATTTCTCATAAGTTTGAACCTAAGGGGATAACTATATTATATTTGCTTTGTGAGTCTCATCTTGCCATACATACTTGGCCGGAGTACAAAACCATACACATAGATTTACTAAGCTGTAAAAAACTTAATAATAATGAGGTAGAAGAAAAATTTAAAATGTCTCTTAAAAAATTGGTTATAAAAGATTTTTATTTTTTTAATGGAAAAACTTGAAAAATAGCGGTATAATTCACTAACTGACATAATTTTGGTTGAATAAGCTTAATTACGAGATATGGCAACTCGAGACCAAAAAAATATAAATTTAGATTTAATTAAATTATTCGGAAACGATTTATCTCCATCGAGGGAAGGTTTGATAGAGACTCCTAAACGTATCTTCAGAGTAGACTATAAAGAATATTCAAAAGAAATCTTTAAAACTTTTAATACTCATGGTTGTAAAAGTTTTACTGCTGTAATGGGAAAGGGCCTAGTATGAAGTTAATAAAAGTTATCGAATGGGACATGGGTCATAGATTAACAAACAATGATTCTAAATGTCAAAACCTGCATGGTCATAGGTATAGAGCGGAAATATGTCTTGAGGGAAGTATTATAGAAAAAGATGGGGATTCTAAGGAAGGGATGGTTGTTGATTTTAGGGATATTAAAGAAATCGCTAGAAAAGAGATATACGATGTTCTTGATCATAGCTGTATGATTTGGGGTAAAGATAAGCTATTAGTTGAATTTTTCGAAAAAAATAAGACGCAAAAACATATTGTCGTCCCTTTTGTTACGACTGCAGAAAATATAGCAATATGGATATTCAAAAAACTAGATAAGGAAATTAAAGATAAGTATAAATCAAAGGCCTTTCTTCATTCCGTAAAAGTTTGGGAAACTCCCACAAGCGCCGCAATTTGTACAAGAGAAGACATTAATCTTTGATGAAATATAACAAAAATTATAAACCTGAAGGATTTGATTTTGAAAAAATTAAACCACGTAAAGGAAAAATCAAAGTCAGTGGAGATGGCGTTTTTGCTACCCTGCAAGGAGAAGGAGTAACAGCTAAACTTCCAGCTGTTTTTTTAAGATTACATTATTGTAATTTAAGTTGTGGTTTATTATCAGGTTGGAACTGTGATTCATGGTATACATGGGATAAGAGAAGTAAAGAATATTGGAAAGAACCAGAGGATTGGGGCTATAGGGAAACGGCCTCAAGAATAAAAGAAGAATGGAAGAAAAAATTTAGTGGTGAAGAAAAAAGGTTAGTTATAACTGGAGGAGAACCGTTAATGCAACAAGAGAAAATAATTTCTTTAATAAAATATTTACCAAAATGGAAAATTGAAATAGAAACAAATGGGACTATTAAGCCCGATAAAAGTCTTTTTAATTGTCAATTTAATTGTTCGCCAAAACTAGAGAATAGTGGGAATGCATTAAAAAAAAGATATAAACCAGATGTTTTAAAATTAATAAACTCTCTTCCTAATTCTTGGTTTAAATTCGTAATTACCAACAAAGACGATTTAAAAGAAATAGAATCAATAGTTAAATCATGTGGGATTGATCCAAAGAAGATAATAGTTATGCCAGAAGGACAAAAAAAAGAAACTGTTTCAAAAAATGCAAAAAAAGTATTGAAAGAAATAAAAAAGAGAAAATGGAAATTAACTTTAAGAAATCAACTTATTTGGTTTGGTTCAAAAAGGAGAACATAATTTTATGTTAATAGGTAAAGTTGGTAACTTACCAATAAAAGATACAAATTTAAGAATAACTGGCAAAAGATATATGACTCTAAACTCTGTTGCTAAGACTGCTCTGTTGGTAACCCTAGCTGGCTATCTTGAAAAAGATGATATTTTGGTAAGAGATTTAAAATATTTTAAAAAAAATAAGTTAGAAGACTTTCTTAGTTACGTTCTTAATATCAAGAGGGCTGCACCTAAAAACTTCAACTTAAATATAAAATTTGATGAAAAAAATATAAAAAAACCGAAGCTTAGTGATAAAAATAATTATAGTTGTTTAATATCTTTTAGCGGTGGGATAGATAGCACTGCAGGTATTTTATATGCTTTAGATAAAGGTATGAAAGTTACTCCTGTTTGGATTGGTTTTGGCCAGAAAAATGAAGAGGAAGAATTAAGGTTTATAAAAAAAATATGCAAAAAGCTTAGACTAAAACCTTTAATTATAAAAATTGATCTTAAGGAATATGTAGATAAAGGCTGGTCCAGATGGAAATTAGGTATGATACCGGCAAGGAACTATTTATTTATAGCTCTTGTTTCTACAATTGCTAATCTTTCTTCTAAAAAAAATATAAAAATTTTTCTGTGTGCACATAAGGAAGAAATAACGCCTATAAATACAGACAAGAGTGTTAAGTTTTATAAAACATCTAATAAGATCTTTTCTGATTTTTATTCAAAAAAAATAGAAGTTACTTCACCATTTTTTAAGGTGACAAAGCCGGAATTAGTTTCATATTGGATTAAAAATTGGGAGAGTAAATACGGTATAAGCCCGAAGGAAACTGTAAGTTGTTTTTTTGGCAATAGCTGTGGGGTATGTAAGGCTTGTATAAATAGGTCAATTGCCTTCTTATGTGCTGGTTTACCTATGGATAAGCTTAAGGTAAATCCGTTTTCTGATAAGAATAAAACTTTAGAAGAAGGATATATTTATAGATTTGATGAGTTAGAAAAAGAGAGAAAGCTAGATTTTCTTTATGCGATGAATATAAATTTTAAATATCTCCCATTAAAAATAAAGAAGTTTATTAAACCTAGGATTAATAAAAATAGAAAAGATATTTTAAAGAGAATAGAGAAAATCCGTAAAATAGAAAAAATTTAAAGACAATAATGAAAGGTTATATCTTAGGTTTAAATGGATGGTTTGATAGGAGTCATGATGCTTCTGCGTGTATAATAAAGGACGGCAAGATACTCGTTATGGCCGAGGAAGAAAGATTTTTACGTAAAAAACATTCCTATGATAAATTACCACATTGCTCTACGCTTTGGTGCTTAAATAAACTAGGTATAGGTTTAGATGATATTAGTAGTGTGGCAATAGGATGGGATTATAAAGAACTTTATAGAAGAGCTAAAATTATTGGACCGAAAATAGAAGATTTAGCAGATTTATATTTTCCTAAAAAATATTTTGATTATAAGAAAAAACCTAAAATTCAATTAGTCCCTCATCATCTCGCCCATGCGGCTTCATCTTTTTTTCTTTCAGGGATGGAAAAATCTTCAATTCTTATTGTAGATGGGCAGGGGGAAGATTCTTCCACAACTTTTGCCCTAGGAGAAGGGAACAAAATAAAAATTTTGTGGACATTGCCTATAGAATATTCCCTCGGTTATTTTTACGAAGCAATAAGTGATTTTATTGGCTTGGGTTTACATGCTCCAGGTAAAACAATGGGACTGGCCCCTTATGGAAAGCCAAAATATAAATTTGAACAATTTAAGTTAAATGATAATGGTTATCGATTGAATTTAAAGTTTTTGAAAAACAGTGAAAGTCTTGATCAACAATTGAGAGTAGTCTCAAGCTGGAGAGAAGAGTTTATTAAAAAATTTGGGAATATTGAAAATTATGATTATATTTTTAGAGAAAGCTACGGAGACATATATAAAAATACAAAATTATCTAAAATTGAAAAAGATATTGCTGCTTCTGCGCAAAAGACTTTAGAAGATGTCCTTCTTCATTGTGCCAAAGTTCTTATTGGAAAGACAGGAGTAAAAAACATTTGTATGTCTGGAGGAGTGGCTTTGAACTGTTCTTCTAATACTAAGATTTTAAATTCTAAAGATGTAGCTAATGTTTTTATCCCTCCTTTTACGAATGACGCTGGAGTTAGTGTTGGCGCAGCCCTTTTAATAGGAGGAGTTAAATCAAAATTACAACTTTCGCATGCTTACTTTGGTCCATCTTATAAAGATGAAGAAATAAAAGAAATTCTTGATCAATTAAAAATTAAATATAAATTTTGTGGAGATAAAATTGTGAAAGAAGTAGCTGAGATTATTAAAGATGGGAAAATTGTTTCCTGGTTTCAGGGGTCTTCAGAAATAGGTCCACGCGCCCTAGGCAATAGAAGTATCTTAGCAAACCCATCACTTGAAGAAATGCATAAAAAAGTTAATCTTGCAAAGAACAGGGAACAATGGAGACCATTAGCACCTAGTATTTTAGAAGAAGATATAGATGATTTCTTAGAAAACGCAAAGAAATCGCCATTTATGCTTTATACTTTTAGTGTTAAAAAAAATAAACAGAAAAAGGTTCCTGCCATTGTTCATGTTGATGGCTCTACCAGGCCTCAGACTGTAAATAAATCCATAAACTTGAAGTTTTATAGATTAATTGAGGAATTTAAAAAAATTGCTGGTATTCCTCTTGTTATGAATACTTCGTTTAATGGGGCTAAAGAAGCGATTGTTTCTTCCCCAATTGATGCCATATCCTCCTTTTATTCAAATTCTACTGATTATTTAGCTATTGGAAACTTCCTTATTAAAAAATGAATATATCGATTCTAATACCTGTGTCCAATGATTTAGGGCTTAAAAGATGTATTAACTCAATAGATGAATCGGTCGAAGTGGTGATATCTCTTAATAAACCATCTAAGGCTTTAAGAAAACAAGTAGATTCGATTATAAATTTAAAGAAAAAAGGTAAGAAATATAAGAAGATTAAATTTGTTGTTTGTGAAATAAAAGAGCAGTCAATAGCAAAAGCTTACAATAACGGTATTAAACATGCTAGCTATGATAAGGTTTTACTTATGGATTCTGACTGCATATTTAAAAAAGGATGCATAAATAGATTGGATAAAAATATAAAACAAAAATTTTTATCTAAAGGGAAAGTTATTTTTACATATGAATCTTTTATAACAAAGGTTGTGGCAAAAGCCAGAGAATTTCACACTTCTGATGTGGTCAACGCTTATTCCCCACCACTTCTTTTTTCTAAAAAAATTATTAGTTATATTGGTGGTTATTATTTTCATCCAAGTTTATATTGGCTGGAAGACAGTGAGTTTGATAAAAGAGTTAGAAATGCTAATTTAGAAATTGGATATGATCAGAAGGCGAATGTTTTCCATCCTCCTATTAGCCCATTTTCTGATTTAAGAAATTCTTTTTGTTACGGAGTCAGCAAAAAAATAGGTGTTTATTTAGGGATTCATGATAAACCTAGGGGTGTAATAAAAAGCGTTAAAAAATATTTAATTGACGCTTTAAAAGAAAAAGGTTTTTTTATTGGGGTATATCTTTTTATTTGGAAATTATCCTTTTTATTGGGTTACTATCTAGAGGGGATTTTTAAGATTAAGAAAATAGAGAAAAAAGCTTTTTAGTTTTGAATACTTCGGCAAAATCTAAACCTTCATGAATAGTTCCTCTATACCGATTAAGACCTTTAATAGCCAAATCTAACCTAGATTTTTTAACCTGTGATTTATAAAAGGCCATTATTTTCATCTTTTCATCAATTAAATTAGAGATGTCTTCTACTATCTGATATTCATTCATCGGGGTATGGACTTCATAAAGCAGAATCCCTTTTAGCTTGTTTTTTTGCGAAATTGAGTTGTATCTCCAAGAAGCCTCCAT
>CAZRDI010000078.1:0-7057 GCA_964598825.1 uncultured Dehalococcoidales bacterium | reverse complement strand
GTAACGTTCAGGAGGACCTCCTCAGCATTACAGCGGTGCACCCGATGAGAGAAGACGCTGTGGCAGAATTCTTGAAGAATGCCAGCACTGATTGGGGGACCATCCAAGAGTTGATTAATAATGGTAATCTCGTAGACTTGGAATATCAAGGAAAGAAGTTCTACATGCGCAAACTACCGAGGCGCAATTTGGTAAGTCCCCAATAGACCAAGTTACAACAAACAGCCTGTAACTTCAGTTACCTTTAACTACCCCTTGACAAAAGAGGTGAGGTTGTTATAATATTTAGTTGAGAATGAGTCGCAATATCAAGCAAGACAATATTATTCAAGGCCATCCGTTGACAAATCAGCGGCGCCTGCTTCTGGAGTTGCTGCGTGATGCTGAAGGGCATATCGACGCCAAGGAGCTTTATCGCCGCGCCAGTATCAAGGACGAGTCTATCAGTCCAGCGACGGTATACCGTACTCTTAACCTATTCACGGAACTGGGTCTGGTTGACGAGATAAGGCTGGGCAAGGTTCGTTGCTATTACGAGATTAAGCAATCGCCGGAGCACCAGCACTTGGTCTGCCAGGGATGCGGCAAGGTCATCGAATTTCAAAACCCCTACTTCCGGAAGTTGATCCGGGCAGTACGGCGTGAACATAGATTCAATGTAACCAAAGCAGAGTTATACCTCGAGGGTTATTGTACAGAGTGCGAGGAGAAGAAGAAAACGCAGTGACATGTCTGACTGCAGAGCAGAAGATTGGAAGCGGATGAGGCACAGAAATGAATAAGGCTCAAGTACATCAGGATAATCCAATTCGCTGGAGAATAGCCGAAGAGGAAAAGGTTCGACAGAGAGTCGACGAGGACGGTATCAAGTGGACAAAGGTCTACTTTGGTGGCGGCGCTCATTTCAGAAATTGGTTAAGCCAGTCTGTAGAACTGAAGGGAGAAGAGAACGTGAAGGTAGAGGAAGCGGACTCCACAGGCTTTCAATGCTACGAGGAGAGCGGCGAGAAGATGTACCGCATCTGGATAAAGGACACGGATGTGGGAGAAGGGAATGGGCAAATGTGACACCGGCATAACATGCCGTTTTAGCAAAATAAGAATAAATGGAGAACAGTAAATGGCGTACAAGATTACAGATGATTGCATAAGTTGCGGGGCCTGTGAAGCTGAATGTAAGAATGAAGCAATATCTGAAGGGGAAGAAATCTACGTTATTGATGCTGACCGGTGCACTGAATGTGTCGGTAACTTTGAGACCCCACAGTGTGCTGAGGTCTGCCCGGTAGATGCCTGCGTGCCTGACCCAGACCATGAGGAAAGCAAAGAACAATTGCTTGAGAAATGGCGCAGCTTGCATCCCGGCGAGACTCCTGACTATGAGCCATAGAGGTAGAAAGTGAGTAAAGAAACAGTAAGAGAGATTGAGGAGAAAATAGCTGATCTCAAGGCTAGGTGGCCAGCTCACTCCGTGCCGCCATCAATGTGGCAGCAATTGGAGGAACTGGAAGAGCAACGAGAGGAGGCAAAGAGGACGGGGAATAGAGGCCAATAGCAGGCTAGCTCAGCTATCCGTGCTGGTTATTGAGTGCTTGGAGATTAATCATCCTATGATAAGGGGAAGCAGAGCGCGAAAAAAGTATGTCACTAACTCATAACTGGAAAGGGGGTGAATGATGAAAATCACGCTGAGTGTAATCAAGGCTGATGTTGGAGGTTATGTGGGGCACTCTGAGTCCCATCCTGAAGTTTTAGCCAGGGCTGTCAAGTGCCTGGCCAAGGCAAAAAGGGATGGGCCGCTAATTGACTACCATGTAACCAAGTGTGGGGATGACCTGCAACTGATTATGACTCACCAGCAGGGTGAAAATAATGAAAATGTACATAAGCTGGCATGGGATACCTTTTGCGACTGCACTGAGGTAGCCAGAAAGTTAAAGCTCTATGGCGTCGGACAGGATTTGCTGTCGGACGCTTTTGCCGGTAATGTCAGGGGAATGGGACCTGGAGTAGCCGAGATGGAATTTGAGGAGCGAGCAGCTGAGACCGTTATCATTTTTATGGCTGATAAGACCTCATCCGGGGCATGGAATCTCCCGCTATATAAGATGTTCGCCGACCCGTTTAACACCATTGGACTGGTTATTGCGGCTAACATGCATACTGGTTTTGGTTTTGAAGTACATGATGTAAAAGAACACAAGAAAATAATCTTCAATACCCCCGAGGAAATTTATGACCTGCTGGTCTTTATCGGGGCACCCTCCCGCTATATGGTAAAAGCGGTATATCACCGTGAAACCAGTGAAATAGCCGCTTCATCCTCCACCCAGAAGCTGGCGCTGATTGCCGGACGATATGTAGGCAAGGATGACCCGGTATGCATTGTCCGCGCACAGGGACAGTTCCCAGCGGTAGGAGAGATACTAGAACCTTTCACTTTCCCCCTACTTGTAGAGGGCTGGATGAGGGGCTCGCATCACGGCCCCCTTATGCCAGTAGCTCTCCCGGACAGTACACCGAGCCGCTTTGACGGCCCGCCCCGGGTAATAGCCGCCGGCTTCCAGATTTCCGACGGCAAACTGGTAGGACCCCGTGATATGTTTGCTGATAAATCCTTTGATAACGCGCGCCAGCAGGCAAATGATGCCGCCGATTATATGCGTCGCCACGGTCCTTTTGAGCCACACCGTCTACCCTTAGAGGAGATGGAATATACCACTATGCCTCAAGTAATGAAAAAAGTAGAGGGAAGATTCAGCAGCCTGGAATAATTTAATCGGTTGTGCAGCGAAGGATATAATAGCGTTAAATAATAAACAAATGGGAGGTACCAAAATGGCGGTCTATATCATGCTCACCACATTAACTGATGAGGGAAGGAGAACCGTAAAGAACGACCCGGACAGGATTAAGGAGGTTAATAAGGAAGTCGAGGATATGGGAGGCAAGATACTGGACCAGTATGCTGTTCTTGGCCAATACGACTTCGTAAATATCATAGAAGCCGCAGGTAACACCACCATAAGTAAAATAGCAATGGAGCTGAGCTCTAGAGGTACCCTCCAGACTTTGACCATGGCTGCCATACCTATCGACGAACTTATAGCTTCCTGGAAATAGCTTACTCCTCCGCTATTCCATGAGCCATAAGCTTCTCCTGGCAACAAACAACCGTGGCAAGGTACGTGAGTACAGGAGTCTGCTATCCGGCCTCCCTACTGAGTTAGTTACTCCGGCTGAACTAAGCATCACCACTGAAGTTGAGGAGACAGGTGAGAGCCTGGAAGAGAACGCCAGACTGAAGGCAACAATCTTAGCTGCTGAGAGTCAGCTTCTGGCTCTGGCTGACGATTCGGGGCTGGAGGTTGATGCTCTAGGTGGTGAACCGGGCATATTATCGCACCGCTATGCCGGTGAGAATGCCTCAGACAAGGACAGAGTTGCCCATTTATTAGCCAAGCTTGGGGATGTACCCCGGGAGAAGCGGTCTGCCCGCTTCCGGTGTGTTATTGCTATAGCTACACCCAACGGAGAGGTAGATTTTTGCTCCGGCGAGTGCCGGGGCTTTATAACATTCGAGCCTAAAGGTGAACTGGGTTTTGGCTACGACCCGGTCTTTTACTTTCCCGAACTGGATAAGACAATGGCTGAGCTACCGCCGGGGATAAAAAACCAGGTTAGTCACCGGGGACAGGCAGCCGGAAAAGTATATCAAATACTACAGAAGCCGCCCTTTTCAGCATATCTCTTAAAGTGAAGGGCAGTAAAGCTTAATACGCCGGTCAAAGGGCTAAAAAGGATATTCTTCGAACAGTGGTTGAATCAGCTACTCCCAGTTTTAAGTATCGATGGGTCATTCTAATAATCTGCTGGTTTGCTTATATGGCAGCCTTCATGCAAAGGCTCAGTATAGGCCCTCTAGCGCCGTTCCTCAAAGAAGACCTGGGTTTGACAAGTGCCCAAGTAGGATGGTTCATGTCAGCAGCCGCTTTTGGCTATATGCTTAGCCTGATACCAGCCGGGTGGCTGGTCGATAGAATCGGGGTCCGGTGGTTGCTATTAGTAGGAGAGGTGTTTGGGGGCATCTTCCTCGCCAGCATGTTTTTTATACACACTTACTCTCAGGGACTTATACTCATGGCTATGGCTGGAATAGGAATGGGCTGTATTATGCCCTCGACTACCAAGGCTACATTAGAGTGGTTCCCCCTGAAGGAGAGGGCGACAGCCATGGGATTCAAACAGACAGCTGTTAACGTGGGGGGGATTATAACCGCTTCCACTTTGCCAGCGGTAGCCCTCGCTCTAAGCTGGCATTACGGTTTTATAGGCATTGGAATTATGGCAGTAGTCATAGGAATCATATCGTTTATACTGTATAAGCAACCTCCACAGAGTGCTAGCCCCGATGCCCCGGAGGCTACTACCAAATCCAAGCCCAGACCATCCCTACGAGAAGTTTTTAAAAATAGAGACATTTGGCTGGTAACCGGCGCCGGTTTCTGCCTGATGATTGTTGAGTTCTCAGTGATTGCCCACTTTGTCCTTTACATAGAGGAGACACTACTCCTTACCATCGTAACCGCTGGTTTCTTCCTGGCAATTCTAGAGAGTGGAGGCGCCTTCGGCAAGCCAATAAGCGGACTAATAAGCGACCGCCTCTTCCACGGGAGCAGAAAAGGAGTCTATATCCTGATGTGCAGCCTCGCCTTTGCCATATGCTTAACATTTACCTTTCTTCAGCAAGGTACCCCATCGTGGATAATGATACCTCTATGTTTAATCCTGGGCTTTGTCGGTATCGGTTGGGGAGGACTTCATTTAACATTCGTTGGAGAGTTTGCCGGCAAAGAACTGGCAGGAACAGTAACCGGTACAAGTTCAGTGTTTCTTATGGTTGGTAACATGGTGGGACCACCAGCTTTCGGTTACATTGTAGATGCCACGGGCTCCTATCAAATGGCATGGATGTTTCTGGCAATTATGGCAATACTGGCAGTAGTCCTCCTCCTTTTCGTGAGGGAAGCAAATAGAAGAATCTAAAGATTGCTCATTTCCTCCCTCATCTTCAGTTGAAGCCTCCCCCTGCAACATGGATGGAAAAATTAACCCTTGACTTGAACGGAATCAACTATTAGTGTATACTACTCCACTAACCAGTAATATACTTTTGGAGGCGAATCATGAAGCTATCATGTCTTCAGGAGAACCTGAACCGAGGACTTGGCATAGTGGGAAGAGCCGTAGCCACCAGAACAACTCTGCCTATAACTAACAATGTTCTTCTGGCCACTGACCAATCTCGCCTTAAACTCGTTGCCACCAATCTGGAAATGGCTATTAGTTGCTGGATTGGCGCCAAGGTTGAGGAAGAAGGGGCAATTACTGTCCCTGCCCGCCTTCTCACCGAGTTTATCAGCGCCTTACCCAATGACAAGGTAGATATCAATCTTTCCCCCAAGACCAAGGCTCTGGAATTAAAGTGCGCCCGATTTGAGGCACGAATCAGCGGGATTGATGCTAAAGATTTTCCGCCCATACCCAAGGTTGACGAAGGCATTACCACCAAGATTGAGGTAGAGGCTCTCCATCAGGGGGTCAGCCAGGTTGTCTTTGCCGCTGCCACCGAGGAATCCCGCCCGGTGCTCACAGGTGTTGACGCTAACTTTGAAGGTGATGTGCTAACACTGGCAGCGGCCGATGGTTTCAGATTAGCCGTATATAAACTGCCGCTCGCTGTACCGGTCAGTCAGAAAACCGAGGTCATTATTCCAGCACGGGCACTGGCCGAGCTAAACCGGTTAGCGGGTGACCAGGATGATACCATTGAGATAGCAGTAAACCCCAATAAAAGCCAGGCTCTATTCCGCTTAAAGAATGCCGAACTGGTATCCCAGCTTGTTCAGGGCGCCTTCCCGCAGTATACCCAGCTCATCCCTCAAAGCTACAACAGCCGGGTAATAGTCGATGTCGCCGAATTCCTGAGGGCGACCAGAACAGCCTCCATCTTCGCCCGTGACGGCAGCGGTATCGTCCGTCTGGTGGTAACCCCGGGTGGCGAGCTAACACTGGGCAAGGTAACGGTTTCAGCCCGCTCCGAGGAGATAGGTGATAACGTCGGTGAGATTGACGCTAATGTCGAAGGCGAAGAGGCAAAGATTGCCTTTAATGGCAAATACCTGATTGACGTCCTCAGTGTGCTTCATGAATCACAGGTAGCCCTGGAGACCACCAACCCGTCAAGCCCCGGCCTTATCCGCCCGGTAGGAACAGACAACTACATACATGTCATCATGCCGATGTTTGTTCAATGGTGAGTAAATCCACCGGGATGATGCTCTGAATATTAACTTGGCTTAAGTCGCTCCTATTTACATCCTATTTACATGGGGTATTGACAAACTAACACAAACTGACTAACATTAAAGCCCTGCACGCAGATAAACAAAAAATAATGTAAAGCCGAAGGGTGTAGATGTTGAGAGGTTAAGGGTGCCGTAACCATTTCTAATAGGTGGTAAGACGGTGCCCTTTTTATATCAGGAAAACCCACCTTATCAATTGCACAGGAGGTAACACATGAAAAAAAAGAGTGAAAAACAAGTTTACACTACCGGGTTTGGTGCACCAATTGACAATGACCAGAACAGCAAGGCCGCAGGCAGCTACGGCCCGTTGCTGATGCAGGATACACATCTACTGGAAAAAATCGGTCACTTTGACCGGGAGCGTATTCCGGAGCGTGTCGTTCATGCCAAAGGAGCAGGGGCGCACGGTTATTTCGAGGTTACTGCTGACGTAACCAAGTACACTAAGGCCAAGTTCCTTTCCGAAATCGGGAAGCGCACCGAAGTATTTGCACGCTTCTCCACCGTAGGCGGCGAGAAGGGCTCGGCAGATGCCGAGCGTGACCCTCGCGGCTTCGCCCTGAAGTTCTATACCGAAGAGGGCAACTACGACATGACGGGGAATAATACTCCCGTCTTCTTTATCCGCGACCCGCTGAAATTTCCTGACTTCATTCATACTCAGAAACGCCACCCGGGTACCAATC
>CAZRDI010000077.1:1362-7064 GCA_964598825.1 uncultured Dehalococcoidales bacterium | reverse complement strand
TTCATTGTTTGCCCACCGGGGACAATAGCCGCCACCCCCAAGCTCCCAAAAATATCGGCAAGACCATCCCCGGAGGCCACAGCAATGATAGCAATATCAACGTCCGGCATTCTCTCCTGCTGCATCCTCAGGAAGTCTTGATGCTGCTCATCCATATTGCGCACACTCACCTGATGCACAGTGCCTAAAGAAGTAGCGTAGCGCATAACACTACCCGGATCCAGGGTATGGATATGAACCCTGATTGAAGCCTCATCACCAACTACAATCAGAGACTCTCCTCTCTTCTCTAACCTCGCCCTCAGCTTTTCCGGCTTAAGCTTCTCCCCCTTAAGCAGAAACTCGGTACAGTATCCATAGGGCACCTCCTCCACAGCCAGCATTTGTGGTGTTCTGACAACCAGAGGCACACTGCTGGCAATCATCTGGGGTTTGCGAAATTGCATCTGCTCCACCTCACCCCTGAGGTAACGCAGGCAACCCTCCAGAATGGTATACAGCCCCTGTCCACCGGCATCCACCACCCCATTCTCCCGCAACACGGGTAGAAGGGTAGGAGTATTAGCCACCGACTCGTTAGCAGCATTAACCACAGTCTCCATAACCGATATCACGTTATCGTCACCGCTAGCAATATGCTTCCGGCCAGCCGATGAGGCTTCTTTTATTACAGTAAGAATAGTCCCTTCCACAGGCTCGCTTAACCCTTTATAAGCCAGCTCTGTTGCCTTTTGCAAAGCATCAACCAAGTCACTACCGTCAAATGACTTCTTACCAGCCAGACCATCTGCCATACCCCGCCAAATCTGTGCCAGGATTACCCCGCTGTTACCCCGAGCCCCCATCAGTGCTCCCTTTGCTATAGCCTGAGCCACTACAGAAGCACTACGGTCAGGAGTCCTATAAGCCTCCTCTATACTAGAACGCATGGTAAGCAACATATTGGTCCCGGTGTCACCATCGGGCACAGGAAAAACGTTAAGAGCATCTATATCCGAAGCACTCTTCTCCAACCAGTCAGTAGCCGCAGCAAACGCCTCTTTCAAATCCTGCCCGTCAATAGCATCAACTTGCTCCATCTTTCCTCTCCTTGCCAAGTTTGCCTGGCTATGATAATATTAGTAATCGTACACTAAATTTTAGTAATCTTACACAAATTTAAATCGATAGTCAATGGAGATAGAATATTGAAGTGCGACTTATGCGGGAAGTCACCCCAATTTGGTAATAATGTAAGCCATTCAAAGCGCCACACCAAACGAGAATGGTTGCCTAACATTCACCCAACTACCCTCATTATAGATGGTAAGCCAAAACGACTTAACCTGTGCACCAGGTGCCTGCGCACGCAGCACAAAGTAGCTAAAAAGCTACTTCCTAAGTTAAGCTAGCCCGTATCTTTTCCAGAGCTTCCTTAACTGTCTGCCCCGAGTTAAACACGGCTGCTCCAGCTACCAGTACCCTGCCCCCTGCTTCTACCACCCTGGGAGCAGTCTTAGCATTAATGCCGCCATCCACCTCCAACTCAGCAGCTAATCCTTTTTTATCCAGTTCATGCCGTAGGCCAGCTATCTTACCCAGCGTAGACTCAATAAAAGTCTGCCCGCCATAGCCGGGATTAACTGTCATCACCAGAACTAAATCCAGGAAAGGAAGAATTTCATCAAGCGCGTCTATAGGTGTGCCCGGATTAAGAGAAACTCCTGCTTTAACTCCTGATTCCTTAATTGTTTGCACCACCCGGTGGATATGAGGACAGGTCTCTATATGAACGGTGATAATGTCCGCCCCGGCTTGAACAAACTGGCTGATTTGATGTTCCGGCGCCTTAACCATAAGGTGAACATCTAGAGGCAGGTCAGTCCGGGGACGAATAGCCGCTACCACCGGAGCCCCGATAGTAATCTGGGGCACGAAACGCCCGTCCATTACATCCACGTGAATATAGTCAGCACCAGCTTCGGTGACTTCAACCACCTGCTCACCGAGACGGCTGAAATCAGCCGAGAGAATAGACGGGGCGATCTTGACCTGAGGACTACCCTTCATATTAAACCATCCGCAATCTTTTTTTGGCACTGGCTAATGCCTGCTCTACCTGCTTGGGAGCAGTGCCGCCAACAACATCCCTAGCGGCAAGAGACGACTCCACGGTAATGGAGTAAACATCCTCACCAAACAGGGGGGAGAATCCCTTATATTCGTCAAGGCTAAGCTGGCCGAATGATTTACCTTTCTCCATAGCGTAGCTTACCAACCTGGCTACTATATCGTGGGCAGTGCGGAAGGGTTCTCCCTTATTAACCAGATAATCGGCTAAGTCAGTGGCTAAAATGTAGCCTTGCTTAGCTGCCCGCTCAATATTTTCAGGGTTAACCTTCAGGGTCTTAACCATACCGGCAAATACTTCCAGGGTAGGCAGCAGGGTATCTACAGTATCAAAGAAACCCTCCTTATCCTCCTGCATATCCCTATTATAGGCAAGGGGCAGACCTTTTAACGTCGTCAGCAGCGCTATAAGTCTGCCATAGACCCTTCCCACCTTCCCCCGAACCAGTTCAGCGACATCAGGGTTTTTCTTCTGGGGCATAATGCTGCTACCGGTGGTATAAGCCTCATCAAGCTCAATAAAATTAAACTCGGCTGAAGACCACAGTATAATTTCCTCAGCCAGCCGGGAGAGGTGCACCATACACAGGCTAGCCGCCGCTTCGTACTCCACCACAAAATCCCTATCAGAGACAGCATCAATACTGTTCTGACTTATCTGGCTAAAGCCAAGCTCACGGGCTAAGAACTCACGGTCAATATTATAGGACACCCCGGCCAGAGCCCCACTCCCCAGAGGCATGACATCGGTTCGTTTCAAACAGTCGCTAAACCGGTCAATGTCACGCTGGAACATGCGAACATAGGCTAAAAGATGGTGAGCCAGCAGCACCGGTTGTGCCGACTGCAAATGAGTATATCCCGGCATAACTACACTTTTATTGGCTTCAGCCAGGCTAACCAGAGCCCGCTGAAACCCTCTCAGCCTGACCAGGGTGACGGAGACTGCCTCCTTAGCAAAAAGACGTAAATCCAGAGCCACCTGGTCATTTCTGGAGCGAGCGGTGTGGAGTTTACCCCCCACCTCACCTACTTTTTCAATGAGCCGGACCTCAATATTCATATGAATATCCTCCAGCTCCGGCTTAAAATCAAGCTCACCCTGCTCTATCTCCGCCCTGATAGAAGTCAACCCATCAATAATGATTTCAGCCTCTTTCTCCGAAATGACGCCCTGTTTTGCCAGCATCCTGGCATGCACAATGCTGCCAGCAATGTCATAAGGATAGAGTCGCCAATCAAAGTGGATTGAGGCGGTATATTCAGCAGCCGATTTATCAGCGTCTTTATGAAAACGACCACGAATATGGCTCATGTTAGTCTTCCTCCCGTCCTTTTAAGGGCAGAATGCTGAATGGACCCTCTTTATCACCCAATAGCTGCACTTGAGCTTGAGTTTTTAACGGCAAGCCCCACAGGTGAATGAACCCCTCGGCAGCACTCGGGTCAAACTTATCACCCTTGTCATAAGTGGCGAGACTAAGGTTGTAGAGCGACTTTGGTGACTTCCGCCCCACCACCCGGCAGCTCCCCTTGAACAGCTTCACCCGTACCGTGCCGGTAACGTAGCGCTGTGAGCTGAGTACGTAGCTGGACAGGTCTCTATTTAGCTGACTGAACCACAGACCATTGTAAACGAGGTCGGCACACTCCGTGGCCACCTCCTGCTTGAATCGCATCTGGTCCTTGGTCAAGGTCAGCGCCTCCAGCGCCTGGTGTGCCTGCAGCAGGACAGTAGCCGCCGGCGCCTCATAAATCTCACGCGACTTTATGCCCACCAGCCTGTTCTCTATGTGGTCAATCCTGCCTACTCCATGGCTACCAGCCAGCTCATTCAATCGGCTAATCAAACTAATGCCTTCCATCTCCTGCCCGTCCACAGTGACCGGAATCCCTTTCTCAAACCCTATCTCCACGTACTGCGCCTTATTCGGAGCCTGGTCTGGAGACTTCGTCCAGGTAAAGGCATCATCCGGAGGCTCAACCCATGGGTCTTCTAATACACCGCACTCGCAGCTTCTCCCCCACAGGCACTCATCAATGGAATAAGGGCTGGCAACAGTAACCGGGATGGGAATACCATGCTTCTTGGCGTAGGCAATGGTCTCCTCCCGAGTCATACCCCACTCCCGGGCGGGCGCGATAACCTTCATATCGGGCGCCAGAGCGTTAATGCTGACATCAAACCTCACCTGGTCATTGCCCTTGCCGGTACAACCGTGAGCTATTGCCGCAGCCCCCTCCTCCAGAGCCACATCCACCAGCAACTTAGCCATGAGCGGTCGGGTTAGAGCCGTAGCCAGCGGATACTGCCCCTCATAGACGGCATCCGCCTGCAAAGCCGGAAATACAAAATATTTGACGAACAACTCTTTGGCATCAATGACTTCCGACTTTATAGCCCCGACATCAAGAGCCTTCTGGCGGACAGCCGAAAAATCGCGCTCATTACCCACATCAATGGTAACGGCAATCACATCAAGGCTATACTTCTCCTTGAGCCATTTAACGGCTACCGATGTATCCAGCCCCCCGCTGTAAGCCAGTACTACCTTTTCTGCCATTTTCGTAATAACCCCCTCGGGCTTAATTAATTAACCCGTATCAGATAGTGCATTATCAAGGATATCCAGCGCCTCGTCAACCTCCCCATTGCCGATGATAAGCGGAGGTATAAAGCGCAGGGTGTTAGGCTTCAGTTGATTAACCAGCAAGCCCCTCTCAAGGCAGCTCGTCAGCACCTCTTTAGCTATATCCGAGCTAAACTCCACCGCAATCAACAAGCCACGACCCCGCACGTCAGTGATAAAATCAAATTTCTGTCTTAAGCCGTTTAACCCATCAATAAAATACTTCCCTACCGTCTTTGCATTGCCGGCAACATCATTCTCAATGACATACCTTACCGTGGCATAAGCGGCGGCACAGGTCAAAGCGTTACCACCGAAGGTAGAACCGTGCTCCCCCGCAGCGAAGACGCAGGCACTATCCTTAGCCATAAAGGCACCGATGGGTACGCCACTGCCCAGCCCCTTGGCCAGAGTCATTATATCAGGTTCAACGCCATATTGCTCGTAGGCAAAGAGTGTTCCCAGCCGACCGATGCCGGTCTGGATTTCGTCAAGAATAAGCAAAATACCCTTCCGGTCACACCACGCCCGCACCCCGGCCAAATAATCATCATCGGGGACGTTGACACCGCCCTCTGCCTGAATCGGCTCCAGCATGACGGCGCAGGTGCGGTCGGTCGTGGCCGCCTTGACTGCCTCAACATCATTATAGGCGACATTCTTAAAGCCGACGGGCAGGGGTTTATAAGGCGACTGGAACTTGTCCTGTCCGGTGGCAGCTGTCATCGCCAGAGAGCGGCCATGAAAGGAATTAGTGGTTGTAATGACCTCGTAGGCACCGTTCAGTTTAAGACTGCCATAGCGTCGGGCGAGCTTAACGGCACCCTCATTGGCTTCCAGGCCGCTGTTACCAACGTAAACCTTATCAAGACAGCTATTTTCAACCAGAATCCGGGCAAGCTGAACCTGGGGCACGGTGTAGAACTGGTTTGATGTCTGTATGAGGGTATGTGCCTGCTCAGC
>CAZRDI010000077.1:0-1262 GCA_964598825.1 uncultured Dehalococcoidales bacterium | reverse complement strand
TTACCATCTATAATACAGGTAGTCGCCTTACCGGACAATGCCCTGATGCAGGCTTTAACCTTGGGAATCATCCCGCCCGAAACCACGCCTGAAACCATCAGGGTCTCAGCCTCATCGGGCGAGAGCCGGGGTATCAACTTGCCCTGCTGGTCACGGATACCCTCTACGTCTGTCAGAAAGATGAGCCTTTCAGCACCAATGGCAGCCGCCACAGCACCAGCCAGAGGGTCGCCATTAACATTAAGCATCTGCGGGGCTCCATCCGGCCTGTCAAAAGAGTGAAGTCCCAGCGGAGAAACCACCGGCACAAAACCGGCCTTGAGCAGGGCTTCCAGTGGCGCTGTATTCACCTCCACCACCTCCCCCACATAACCCATCTCCTCATTCCTTATCTTACCCTGAATAAGAGCCCCATCAACCCCACTGATACCTACCGCCTTCCCCCCCAAGCAATTGATAGCCGCCACGATTTTCTTATTGACCAGACCGCCGAGCACCGCCGCCACCATCTCAAGCGCCGTCTCATCAGTCACCCGCTCGCCATGGACAAAACGGGTGGCAGTGCCCTGCCTCGTCAGCCACTCGGTCACCATACCGGCACCGCCATGTACCACTACCAGTGACCTGCCCTGCTGCTGGAGATAAACTATGTCCTCAAGAGTAGTATCATGGCTACCCAGCGTAGAACCGCCTATCTTGACTACGATAACCCTTTCCACTTTATCTACTCAACCCTCCATCAAGTGGTATACTGGCTATTAATAATTACATATTCCTCGGTCAGGTCGCAACCCCAGGCGGTAGCCTCACCCGTACCCAGGTTCAGGTTCAGACTTATCGACACCTCGTCACCACCCAGCACCTTCACCAGCCCCCCTCTATCAAAAGGCGGCTGCTGTCCCGCCCCAAACACACAGGTGCCACCGATATAAAGTTCAATCTTTGCTTCCACCACCTCCACCCCACTCCGGCCCGCCGCCGCTACAATACGCCCCCAGTTAGGGTCTCTGCCATGCACCGCCGCCTTAACCAGGGATGAGCCCACCACAGTTCTGGCTGCCAGCCTGGCATCAGCGACACTGGCTGCACCCTTCACGTTAACCTCAATAAGCCTGGTCGCCCCCTCGCCGTCACGGGCAATGGACTTAGCCAGATAGATACAAACCCGCTCAAGGGCCTGCTGGAAAACATCAGCCTGCCCGCTACCCTGCGCAATGGGCTCACCACCAGCCAGCCCGTTAGCCATTATCAGCACCGTATCA
>CAZRDI010000076.1:0-7131 GCA_964598825.1 uncultured Dehalococcoidales bacterium | reverse complement strand
TGGACAGGCATCAGATGGGCAGGGAGAAGTTCACGGAGAGAATGTACCAGTGGGCGGAGAAATGCCAGCAGACTATTGCCGAGCAGCACCATAGACTGGGCTCTTCCTGTGACTGGAGTCGCGAATATTTTACCCTGGATGAAGGTCCCAGCCGGGCAGTGCGGACCGTGTTTGTCAACTTATATAATAAAGGATTAATCTACAGGGGAGAAAGGATTATTAACTGGTGTCCTCGCTGTGCTACTGCCCTCTCTGACCTCGAGGTGGAACACAAGGAGCTGACCGGGCATCTGTGGTATGTCCGCTATCCTCTGGCAGAAGGTAATGGCTTTATCACTGTAGCTACCACTAGGCCTGAAACGATTCTTGGTGATACTGCTGTGGCAGTCAATCCCAAAGACAAGCGGTTCAAGACTATGATAGGTAAGAAGGTTGTTCTACCTGCTGTCAATCGGGAAATACCCATCGTGGCTGATGAGGCTGTTGACCCCGCCTTCGGCACCGGGGCGGTGAAAATCACTCCGGCGCATGACCCGGTGGACTTTGAGGTGTCTCAGCGGCAGGGGCTGTCTCTGATAAACATATTAAACCCGGACGCAACTATGAATGAGAACGCCGGACCCTATACCGGGCTTGACCGGTATGCCTGCCGCGAAGCTATAGTGGCTGACCTGGAGAAAGACGGGCTTCTGGTAAAGATTGAGCCCTATGGGCACTCAGTGGGACACTGCGACCGCTGCCAGACAGTTGTTGAACCAATAGCCAGTGAACAATGGTTTGTTAAAATTAAACCGCTGGCTGAACCAGCGATAGACGCCGTTGTTGATGGACGTATCACTATTGTTCCCTCACACTTTACCAAAGTCTATCTCAACTGGATGGAGAACATTCGTGACTGGTGCATCAGCCGCCAGCTCTGGTGGGGGCACCAGATACCGGTGTGGTACTGTCAGGACTGTGCTGAACTAACGGTAGCTGTTAATGAGCCTGAAACCTGCCAGCACTGTGACTCGGCTAACATAGAGCAAGACCCAGACGTGCTGGATACCTGGTTTAGCTCGGCACTGGTGACTCACTCTACCCTGGGCTGGCCGGGTGATACCGATGACCTCCGTTACTTCTACCCGACTGCAGTAATGGAGACCGCCTATGACATACTTTTCTTCTGGGTAGCCAGAATGATTATGATGGGTCTTGAGGACACCGGTGATGTCCCCTTCCGCACTGTCTACCTTCATGGTCTGATACGGGATGAGAGGGGGGTTAAGATGAGCAAGGTCAGGGGTAACGTGCTTGACCCTATTGATACACTGGAAGAATACGGCACTGATGCCCTGCGCTTTGCTGTAATCGTTGGGACATCGGCGGGGATTGACAGCAAGTTGAGCCCGGATAAGCTGGAGGCTGGACGCAACTTCGCCAACAAGCTGTGGAACGCTACCCGGTTCGTGGTTAGAAGCATTGAAATGGGTCAGACTGGCACGGAGATACAACGAGACCTGCTCCCGACTGAAGACCGCTGGATTCTAAGCCGTCTTAATCGTACCGTATCCAGCGTGGGCAAGCTCCTTGAAGACTTTCAGTTCGCTGAAGCTCAAAGGCAAATCTACGAATTTCTCTGGAGGGACTTCTGCGATTGGTATATTGAGCTGGCCAAGGTTCGTCTGCGTCCTGATGCTGCGGAGTCGCCGTCACCCATGTCGGTTTTGATTCATGTTCTAGAGACCTCGCTCCGTTTGCTGCATCCCTTTATGCCCTTTGTCACCGAGGAACTCTGGCAGAACCTCAAGGAGCGTCTGCCCTCCGGTTGGCAGACATCTGAGTCCGTAATGGTGGCTGCTTACCCTCAGCCTGATGAGACGGCTGTTGACCCGGAGTCAGAGCGGGTTATGGAGGCTATGATAGAGATAATACATTCTATCCGTAATGCAAGGGCTCAACATAAGGTGGAGAGCACCAGATGGATTGAGGCACAGGTCTACGGTGGTAAACTTACCTCAGCAATTGCCTCTTATTCTCAGGCTATCCAGACCCTGGCCAGAGTAAGACCGGTTACCTTCCTAGAGAAACGGCGTGAGGCTTCAGCCGGGGAAGATGTCCTGGTACTCGTGCTCAAGGAGACCGAGGTGGTTATCCCGAGGGAGAGCATGGCTAATCTGGAAGCGGAGAGGAAGCGGTTACAGAAGGATATAGAGCAAACTCAAGCCGCAGTGGCCCGTCTTGAAGCCAGGCTCAAGGATAAGGCTTTCCTGACCAAGGCGCCGGTGGTTGTTGTTGATAAAGAACGCCAGAAGCTGATGGAAGGTAAAGCCAGGCTGGAAAAGCTCAGGCAGGAGAGCATTTGATTTTAAGACCTGAAGAAACAGTCGTGAAAGAGTGGATAGCTTCAAATGTATGTGGACTCCTTTAGCGAATTCTTGGACAGCAGTGACACCCTGCGGGTGTATGAAGGCGAGCAGTTAATCTTTTCCTCAAGCAAGGATAGATTGTTGCCCTTGCTTGAGTACATTGAGCGGTTTGGCTCTCATCATAAGCAGGTAGTAATATTCGATAAAATAATGGGTAATGCGGCTGCCTTGCTATCCGTAAAGGCCGGTTGCCGGGAGGTCTACAGTCCGCTGGGCAGCCAGCTTGCTATCAGGTCACTGGATAAGTATGGTGTTAAATATCACCTTACCGAAATCGTAGCCTACATTCAACAAGCCGATGGGAAAGATATGTGCCCCATGGAGAAGCTGTCACTGGGTAAAGGGCCGGAAGAATTCTACGAGGTGATGAAGAGCATTATTAATAAGTAAGCGAGGAATTATGGAGAAGATAAGACTGGGCAGAACTGAAATGATGGTATCCAGGCTGGGCTTCGGGGGCATACCCATTCAGAGAGTCTCCGAAGACGAGGCGGTAGCAGTCGTCAAAAGATGTCTGGAACTGGGTGTTACCTTTATTGATACCGCCAATGCTTATACTACCAGTGAGAGGCGTATAGGAAAAGCCATCTCGGGGCGGCGTGAGGGGCTTATCCTGGCTACAAAGTCCGGTGCACGAACTCGTGCGGAGTTGGAGAGCCATCTCAAACTGAGCCTGAAGCAGCTTGGAGTTGAATATATAGACCTGTACCAGTTCCACAATGTTAGCGACGCCGATGCTTTAAAGGCAATCCTTGCGCCTAATGGGCCGATGGGCCTGGTGACGGAGGCTAAAAAGGCAGGGGTGGTAAAACATATTGGTGTCACCTCGCACTCCATGGACATGGCTAAGGAGCTGGTCAAGACGGACCGCTTTGAGACTATCATGTTTCCTTTTAATTTTATTACCTGTGAGTCTGCTGACGAACTTCTCCCCCTGGCTAGAGAGCATGACGTTGGCTTTATTGCCATGAAGCCGCTGGCGGGGGGACTGATAGATAATGTTGCCATTGCTTTTAAATATCTCTTACAGTTTCCCGATGTGGTTTCAATTCCGGGTATAGAGAAAGGGCATGAAATAGAGGAAATAGTCTCAATATTGGGGGAGCCGCATACGATGACTGCGGCAGAGCAGGCGGAGATGGAGAGGCTTATACAGGAGATGGGCAAAAAGTTCTGCCGTCGTTGTGACTACTGTCAGCCCTGCACAGAGGAGATACCCATATCGCTCGTTATGAATATTTCCAGTTGGGTCAAGCGCATGCCGCCGGAAAGGATTTTCTCCGGCTCCATCGCTGAGTCGATGGACAAAGCCGCTAATTGTTCTAAGTGTGGTGAGTGTGAGGAGAGGTGTCCTTATGGACTTCCTATCATGGAGCTTATGGAGGAGCACGCTAACTGGTATCAGGCGGAAAAGAAGAAACACGCGGCACAGTCAGCCTGAAGATGGGCGGTGCACTTCGTAGCATTTCAGTGCTAGAGTAGAAGGTTAGTGCTCTCGTAATTCTACTTTAAGCCTTGGCTTTTCCAAGTCCTCTACCATCGTTCCGACTTCTTCAGTGTCCAGGTGAGCGATGTAAAGTCATGACCCTTTCTGGCTGAGGTTCAGTGTCTTGACCAGTATGTGAAGCAAATCGGTATTGGTGAGGATACCCACCAGGTTACCTTTGTTGTCAACTACCGGTAAGGTTCCGATTTTGCGTTTTTCACTTAAGGTGGCGGCTTCCTCTATAGTGGTATTGGGTGTGATGCTAATCACATCGGTTATCATTACGTCTCTTACCTTCATCTTTGACAGCTGATAGTGTAGGCCCCAGATGCTTAGCGGGACAGCCGAGGATGGCATGGCTTCTCTCAGTCCGTGCCGTGTTACCAGCCCCACCAGCTTTCCCTTGTCCACTACCGGCAGGCGGCGGATATGGTTTTGGTGCATGGACTTGAGTGCCTCATCCAGCAATGTGTCAGGTGTTACCGTGATAACCGGGCTTTTCATATATTCGCGAATGTACATAAGGTTCTCCTTCCATAAAAGCTGGCATAGTATTACTGTTACGTTTTTCTCAGATGGTGAATTATCACCTTGGGACCGGATTTGATTTGTTAGTTGTTTTAGTGTAGCAATTTAATCACATTGGTGCAAGTTGCCAGCCGACTTTTCGGCTATATTTGCTTATTTAATCTCCTGCCCTTTGATGAGCTTCTCGCCGTACTGGAGCAGTAGCCTGGCCCGTCCCGGGGGCACCCTCTTTGATTCCAGGTAGGTTTTCAGGGCATCAAGCGGGGTTATTTCCTCGGCGGTCCATTTTCCCAGTCTGAGGCGTGATTCCCGCTTTATATCCTTGGCGATGGTAAGGTGATGAGCGTCTTTTACGGCGTTCCTGATATCGTTGTCTCTGAGCTGGACTTCAATCTCTGCCGGCAGGCTGATGTTCAGGCGGACTATGGCGTCCTTAATCTTGTCCTCCCGTTCCGCCATAGCCCTGAGCACGGTTGATGTGGGGTCGGGGTCCTGCGGCTCAATTTCAAGGTTGGTGGTTAGAAAGCGGCGACCGCTTACCGGGTGGAAGTCAAAAGAGACCTGCTTTTTGCCTGTTTCTCCGTCCCGGTTTATCTCTACCACATAGAACCCTTTGTTGTCTTCTTCATCGCTGAAGTCTAGGCGCTCCAGGCTGCCGGAGTAAGCTACCGGTGGGCTGGATGACATGACCTGGTGCTTATGAATATGACCCAGGGCGATGTAATCAAAAGCGGGGTGGGCGACATTGCTGAGTAATAATACATGTTCCTGCCCTATGGTCATGGCGTTTTCCGAGCCTACCTTGACGCCGGAAACCCAGACATGGGCGGCTAATATAGATGGCAAAGCGGGGTCAAGCTTGGGGATGGTGGCGGTGATGATGTTGGTTAATAGCTGCTGTAGCCTCTGGTTAATCTGGTCAAAGTTGAGGTTTTTAGTATCCTCCTTGCTGAGCAGGGCGCTGCGTCTTAACCAGGGTAGAGAGGCTATCTGGATATCGCCGCTTCCGGTGGGTATGCGGTAGATATCGGGGCGGTTGGAGACGTAGACGTTTTTGACTGCCAGCGTGTCGAAGATTTCGGTGGCGGTGGCACGACCGATAGCGTTGGGCAGGTCATGGTTGCCAGTGAGGAGGAAAATGGGGATGTCATTGGTGACCAGGCGGTTGATGCGCCGGGCGAACTCCCGTTGCTGGGTCTGGCTCGGCTCGCGGCTCTTGTAGGCGTCGCCGCAGAAAAGGACGAGGTCTACCCTGTTCTCCAGGGCGTAGTCCACCAGCCGGTCAAGCGCAGACAGGAAGTCGTTGAGGCGCGTGGACAATCCGTTAGACGGGTCGATGTGCCCGTAGGTCTCAACGCCGAGGTGCAGGTCGGCAAAGTGGATGATTTTCAAGCCTTCACTCCTGAAGCCTGTTTATGGTGGCCAGAGTCCATTGGCTGGTCTTGTCGGAGCGTATGCCGCCGATTGAGCATACCCTGATGTCATCCCCCTTATAGCTTGCGGATGATAAATCAAACAGGTGCCTGGCGAGTTCTTCAGCGGTGTGGCCGTTGAATTGCAACCTTGCCAGTTCGGCGTCAGGGTCAAAGGGTTTCGGGTTTTCCAGGTCGCCTTCGTATGTCGAGACGCCCCTTAGAATTCCCGGTTCCGGACTGACCTGGAATACTCTCGCCCCCATATCGTGCCTTACTATGCCGACAATATATACGGGGGCAGTATCATTACCGCCGGTTATGACGCCGGCAATTCGGGGGGTATGGAGGCTGTCCGGTTCGGCGCGGGCGCCTTCCAGTAGGGTCTTCATGTAGTGCTCTGCGGGTGGGGAGTTGGTATTAAAAAGGAGACGGTAGGCCTCCCAGATGGCCTCCGTCTGTATACCGTTGCTGACCACGACCATGCCCGTGCCGTTATCGTACTTCACCGCCGTGTAGTGTCTCAGGGGGTCATATGGCTGGTTCCCGGTTGGCCCCATTATGATGCTGTTCTCACGGGGGGTGGCCACTCTGTTCCTGCTCTGCGGACTGCGTCCGGTGACGAGATAGGCGAGGGCCGGGCTTCCGCCGCCTGTCATGCCGATGAAAAGCTGCCTTCCCGGGTAGGGTCCATTTGGGTTGTGCATGATATTTCCTCCTGTGCTATGTAAGTCTACCTTACTAGTGCTAAAACCTCACTCAATGACGAGATTGTGGGGCCGTTCCACTCCTCAGCCTCGTAATCGCCTCGGTATACGTCGGCACTGTCCTCGTCCGGGTCATGGATTAAGACAGGGTACATACCAACACTAGCAGCACCGGCACCAAGTATGCCATTGTCATCTATATAGATACAGTCCTGTGGTTCAACTTCTAATTGTTCTGCTGTTAGTTGGTAAATACGAGGGTCTGGTTTTTGAAGCCCCGCTAAGCAAGAAAACACTACGACATCAATCAATACTGGGAGAGGGGTGCTTTCCCAAACGATAGCACCTTCGTGAGAACAGTTACTGATGAGTCCGGTCTTGTAGCCTTCTGATTTTAAACAAGAAAGAACTTCTATGGCATCTGCTCTTGGCACTATCTCACTTTGGATCATGTCAAATCTGATTTGAGTAGCTAGCTCTATTTTTGTATCTTCAATAGGGGTTCCAACTTGCCGACAAATATATTCAATGTTTTCTTGACAATTTTTCATAATGCCTTTCATACGCTCATCGGCTGTTTCAAACCATAA
>CAZRDI010000075.1:0-7394 GCA_964598825.1 uncultured Dehalococcoidales bacterium | reverse complement strand
TGCCGATGTGCTGGTTGAGAGCTATCAGCCCGGCTACCTGGCATCTTTAGGTATCGGCTACTCTGAGCTAAGTCTGATTAACCCCCGGCTGATCGTGGTTTCTGTCACCGGTTTCGGGCAGGGTGGTCCGTATAAGGACTATAATTCCGGTGATATGGTAGCCTGTGCCATGGGGGGATGGATGTATGTGTGCGGTGAGCCGCAGTCCCCGCCACTGAAACCGCCGGGTAATCAGTCCTATTACACTGCCGGTCTGTTTGCGGCAACCGGAGTCCTGCTGGCGCTGTGGAATCGGCATACCACGGGGAAAGGGCAGCATATAGATATCTCGCTGCAGGAGTGTGTGGCGGCTACCCTTGACTATGTCATGGTGCGCTATTTTTATGAGGGTGGGGTGGCGAAGAGGCAGGGTAGCCGGCACTGGAATAATGCCTTCCGCATTTTTCCCTGCCGGGATGGCTATATTCTGCTCTCCCTGTTTCAGCAGTGGGAGACGCTGGTGGAGTGGCTTGATGCCGAGGGCATGGCTGAGGATTTGACCGATAAAAAATGGCTGGGTGGGGAGGAGAGGCTGAAGGCGGTTGAGCATATTACGGAGGTGCTGGAGGGGTGGACAAAGAGCCACACCGTGGCTGAGCTTGTGGAAAAGGGGCAGTTGATGCACTTCCCGTGGGCGGAAGTTACCTCAATACAGGGGCTTATGGATAGTCCCCAATTAAGGGAGCGCGATTTCTGGGTTGAGATAGAACCGCCGGTGTCTGGTAAGAAGCACCGCTTTCCGGGAGCCATGGCTAAGCTGAGTCGTTCTCCCTGGCAGGTAGGGGGCAGGGTGCCGGGTGCCGGTGAGCATAATATGGATGTATACCATCGTGAGCTGGGCCTGTCGGAAGAGGAGGTAGAGACTCTGGCTCAAGAGGGTATTGTTTAATAAAAGAGGGCTAACAATGTCGCTAAAAATATATGAAGGAGGTTAGAATGCCCATAGCCGATGTTAATGGAGTGAAGTTAAACTATGAGATTGCCGGTCAGGGGAATGCGGTGGTCTGTCTGCATGGCTATTCCGGTAGCTCGCAGGATTGGGGTAATCAGATGGCGGTTTTGTCGCCGATGCATAAGGTGATAGCCCCGGATGAGCGGGGACATGGCAAATCAGCAACACCAGGCAGGGAAGAAGATTACACCATAGAGATTTTTGCTGAAGAGGTCTTTAACCTGTTGAATGTGCTGGGTATTGAGAAGTGCTGTCTTGCCGGGCACTCTTTAGGTGGAGCCATCGCCCTTCTATTTGCGCTGGACCATCAGGAAATGCTGTCCAGTCTGGTGTTGGTTGATACTTCTAGCAAATTCCCCATGCCTCCCGCTATGTTTGAGATGAGGAAGAAGATGAATGAGATAGTCCGCTCTCAGGGCATGGAGGCTGCTTTCGAATTTGAGGTGGCCAATAATCCCCAGAGAGGGGAGTTTTTTCAGGAGTATCCTGATGAAAAGGAGAAAGAGCGTCAGAGAATGCTGTCAATGTCTCCGGATGCGTTCATCTACACATGGAAATCAATAGAGCGACAGAAACCGCTTGACCACCGTCTTTCTGAAATCAATGTGCCTACTCTCATCTACATGGGGGAGGAGGATATAACTATGGCTGAAGGGATTCAGGTCTTGAAAGAGGGAATCGCTAATTCCGAACTGGTGACGGTTAAGGGCGCGGGGCATTCTCCCCACTATGAAGCCCCTGATGCCTTTAACGAGGCGCTATTGAAGTTCCTGGACAGGATTAACTGGTAATCAAAAGACTATGTCAATTTACGGGGTAGGATGAACAGTCAGGGTGTCTTACACGGTATACGCATAATTGATTTTACCTGGGTGCTGTCAGGACCTTATGCTACCCGTATTCTGGCCGATTTCGGGGCAGAGGTGATTAAGGTTCAGCCGTTGCTTCAGCAGGAGGAGGATGCCTGCAATCGGGGTTACTATAACACCTGGAACCGCAACAAGCTGGGCGTTACCCTGGACCTTAATAAGCCGGAGGGGGTGGCTGTTGCCAGAAGGCTGGTGGGTATCAGTGATGCCATGGTGGAGAACTTTACCCCCCGGGTGATGGCTAACTGGGGGCTTGATTATGGTAGTTTGAGGCGGGTAAAGCCGGACATTATCATGCTCGGCATGTCGGCTATGGGAAGTACCGGGCCCCGGCGGGACTACACCGGCTTTGGCCCCACTGTTCAAGCCTTCTCTGGTATGACCGCTCTCACTTCTTATCCCGGTAAACCGCCGCTCGGGTTGGGCACTTCTTATGCTGACCACGTCGCCGGTCTGACGGCAGCCCTGGCTTTACTCAGTGCCATGGAGTATCGGCGAAGGACGGGTGAGGGGCAGTATATTGATATCTCCGAGGTGGAGGCGGTGGCCGGTCTGCTGGGTGATGCCATTCTGGAATGTGCCGTCAGCGGCAGACCGCCGCAGGCGGTGGGCAATAGCTCCAGCGAGGCGGCACCCTGTGGCGTCTATCGCTGTAAGGGTGATGACCGCTGGTGCGCTATCGGCGTCTTCAGCGATGAGGAGTGGCGGAAGTTCAGGCAGGCTCTGGGTAGTCCGTCGTGGGCTAATGATGATAAGCTGAATACCCTGTCCGGCCGGTTGGAGAATGCTGATGAGGTGGACAGTATGATAAGGGAGTGGACGGGAAGGCATACTGCTGAAGAGGTAATGGCCCAGCTTCAGGAGTGTGGGGTGGCAGCCGGGGTGGTGCAGAATTCCGGAGACTTAGCCGGTGACTCCCAGCTCAGGGAGCGGGGCTTTTTTATTGAGCAGGACTCTTCTCAGGCGGGCAAAACCGTATCTGACGCTACGCCGATAAGGCTGTCGGCTACCCCGGCTGTGTATGCCAGGATAGCTCCGGTGCAGGGTCAGGACAATGACTATATCTATCAAAAGCTACTTGGCATGAGTGAGGACGAGATGGCTGAACTTAGAGAACAGGGCGTGATTTGACATTCAGGGCTGCTATTGGTCAGAATTCTTAAACAGCGCCCTATTGCTTCATTAATTGTCTCCGGTGCTGGATAGGACACGGTATTGTCTCAGGAAAAGCTATATAAAGATAGAAATCTCCATATTGTATTTGGCGTAACCCTTATGGCGGTGATGTCTGTAGCCAGCATTACCCCTGCCTTTCCCAAAATTGTAGAAGAGTTGCACATAGCTGCAACAGAAGTCGGGATGCTGATAACCGCCTTTACCTTGCCCGGTGTAGTTCTGGTCCCGTTTATTGGCGTATTAGCTGACAGGTTCGGCCGGAAGCGGCTGCTGGTGCCCTCTCTTTTCCTGTTCGGGCTGGCTGGTGGAGCTTGTGCCCTGACCAGAGAATTTAATACTCTGGTAGTCCTTCGCGTGTTCCAGGGTATTGGGGGAGCAGCGTTAGGCGCTCTTAATGTAACCATACTGGGGGATCTGTTCTCCGGAGAGCACAGGGCCGGGGCTATAGGGCTGAATTCCAGTGTGACGCATATAGCTGTTGCCATTTATCCAATAATCGGTGGAGCTCTGGCAACATTTGCCTGGAATTATCCCTTTTTCTTACCGTTGGCGGCTATACCCATCGGGTTTCTTGTCCTCTTTTGTCTAAATAATCCCGAGCCCAGGAATGAACAGAGCCTTGGAAAGTACCTGAGCAGCGTCTGGGGTTACCTAAAGAATATAAAGATTGCCGGTGCCTTTACTGCCGTGGTGGTTAGTTTCATTGTTATCTACGGTCCTTATATGACTTATTTGAGTCTTTTCCTGGCGGACTCTTTTGACGCTTCGCCCGTTATTATAGGTATAATACTTTCCAGTTTTGCGATTGGTGCCGCTATGGTTTCCTCGCAATTAGGAAGAATTGTCAGGAAAATAAAGCTGGCAGATTTAGCCAAGCTGGGTTTTGTTTTTCAAGCTGTGTCTTTGGTTTTGCTTCCATTTATGCCGCGTGTAGAACTGGTGCTAATATCATCCGTAATTTTTGGGCTTGGTGTGGGGGTACAGCTCCCCAGTCTGCAGACTTATGTGGCCGGGGCGGCGCCTTCTGAATACCGTGCCGCCTTCATGTCTATGTATGGGGCGATGCTCCGTATGGGGCAGACACTGGGGCCCCTGCTTTTTGGGCTGCTCTATGCTCATGTAGATTTTACGGGGATATTCCTTGTTGGTGCCGGATTAGTGCTGGCAGTGGCTATTATCGGATTTGTTGCTGGAAAGATAGTTCGCTGACAATTAACCCCGCTGGCAGTGGGGGCAGAAGTAGCTGCCACGATTACGGATAGGGATGCGCTGGAGGGGGGTGTTGCAGGTGGGGCAGGTCTGGCCGCGGCGGTGGGCAACCTTGAACTCAAAGTGTGCCGTGCCCACGGTGCCATCGGGGCGAAAGTAGGTATCCACGCTGGCTCCCTTATTGCCAATGGCTGACCTTAGTATCAGTTGGATAGCCTGGTGAAGTCTCTCTACTTCATCGGGGGATAAATTCCCGCCTTTTCTCAGCGGGTGGATTCCGGCGGCAAACAGGGCTTCGTCGGCATACATATTGCCGATGCCGGCGATGAAGGTTTGGTCGCATAGGAGGGCCTTTATCGGTGCCGTGCGATTCCTCAGGCGTTGAGCCAGAAGCCGGGGAGTAAAGTCAGCGTCCAGCGTCTCAGGACCGAGTTTGCCGATGACGGTATTTTTGTCGTCTACCAGCCACATCACGCCGAACTTTCGCGGGTCGCGGAAGTGAATCTCTGTTCCGTTATCCAGGTGGAGTATGGCGCGGATAAATTTACCGGGTTCGGACGGAGCTGTCTTTACCAGCAGGGAGCCGGTCATTTTCAGGTGGATGATGAATGTTTCTCCGCCGCTCAGGCTGAAGATGAGGTACTTGCCGCGCCGGGATGCCGCCGTTATTTCCTGTCCTATCAATCGGGAGCGGAACTCTTCCAGTGAAGGCTGGCGTACTATTCCCTCCCAGAACAGGGTGATGCCGCTAATGCGGTGGCCGATAACGTGAGGCAATAGCTCATTCTTTATGGTTTCTACTTCAGGTAGTTCAGGCATCTTGGTTATTCCATCTCGCCCCAGTTCTTGCCGGTTTTGACGTCTACCTTTAGCGGGACGTTGAGCTCCAGGGCGGTGGACATGGTGTGGGGGGCGAGTTGACTCATCTCTTCCATTTCCTCCCGGGGTACCTCAAAGATTAGCTCATCGTGCACCTGAAGCAGGAGCTTGCTCTTCAGCCGTCGCTTTTCCATCTCCCGGTGCAGGTTAATCATGGCTACCTTTATGATGTCGGCTGATGTGCCCTGTACGGGCATATTTATGGCCATGCGTTCGGCGGCTTCCCTTACCTGCCGGTTGGATGAATTGATTTCGGGGATGAAGCGTCTTCTGCCCAGTAGCGTTTGAACGTAGCCGTCTTTTCTGGCTTGCTCTTTGGTGGACTCAAGGTAGTGTTTTATTCCGGGGTATTTTTCAAAGTATGAGGTGATGAACTGCGCAGCCTCTTCCCGTGATAGCTCCGTGGCTCGTTGCAGACCGTAGTCGCTCATACCGTAGATGACGCCGAAATTAACCGTTTTAGCCAGCCGACGCATGTCCGGTGTCACCTGTGCGGCATTCACGTTGAACAGGCGGGCGGCAGTGACGGCATGTATGTCTTCGTCATGGTGGAAGGCACTGAGCAGGCTCTCATCCTTGGAGAGGTGAGCAAGGGCGCGGAGGTCAATCTGCGAGTAGTCGCCGGCTAAGAGTAAGGAGCCCTGCGGAGCAATGAAGGCATGTCTGAGCTCCTTCCCCAGTTCACCGCGAACAGGTATATTTTGCAGGTTGGGCTCGCTTGAGGAAAGCCGACCGGTGGCTGTCCGGGTCTGGTTGAAGCTGGTGTGCACCCGGCCTGTTTTGGGATTGATTAAGCTGGGCAGGGAGTCGATATAGGTTGACTTGAGTTTGGTTAGCTGGCGGTAGTCCAGAATAAATCGGATTACGGGGTGGGCCGCGCGCAGCTCTTCCAGCACCGAGGCTCCGGTAGAGTATCCGCTTTTGGTCTTACCGGCTGGCGGTAGTCCCAGTTCCTCGAATAAGACGGAGCTTAGCTGCTGGGGTGAGTTTATATTGAAGCGGTGACCGACACTATTATATATCTCGGCTTCCAGCTTTAGCAGTTGCTCACCGAGGCGGCGGGACATCTGGCTCAGCATCTCTGTATTCAGGGCTACCCCGTTCCTTTCCATGCGAATAAGTACGGGCACCAGCGGCATCTCGACCTTGGAGAACAGTTGCCACAGCTCTTGCTGGTGCAGTTGTGTATCCAGTAGTTTTGTTAGTCTTAAGGTCATGTCAGCGTCAGCGCAGGCGTACTCGGCGGCTTTCTTTATCTCCACCTGAGACATAGAGATTTGCTTGGCTCCTGAGCCGATAAGGTCGGAGATTGGTGTCATTTCAATACCCAGCTTGCTGAAGGAGAGGTTTTTCAAGCCCAGAGACTTTTCACATAGAAGATAGGCGGCTACCATGCTGTCAAAAGCCAGGTTATTGACGGTTACCCCGTATTCAGCCAGCACCGTCATGTCATATTTGCCGTTGTGGGCGAATTTAGCCAGGGCAGGGTCTTCCAGTGGAGGGGTGAGCCGGCTGATGACCTGTTCAAGCGGCAGTTGCTCCACCTCCCCCCAGCCGACATGACCTACCGGGATGTAATAAGACTCGCCGGGGGCGGGTGAAAATGATATACCTACCAGCTGGGCTGACATGGCATCCAGGCTGGTGGTCTCAAGGTCAAAGGCAAAGGATTTGGCTGCCGACAGGCGGTTCAGGAGTCCGTCAAGGTCTGGCGTTGTGTTTATGGTATGGTAGTCCTGTAAGGGCAGCGGCTCGGTCTGGATACTGGCGGTGGTTCCGGGTGCTGCGTCTCCCCCTGCGGGTAATTTGGGCAACAGGCTGAAAAACTCAAGCTCGCGGAAGAGTTCGGTTACCTGCTGGCGGTCATACTGGCTGACTTGGCAATCGTTCAGGTCAAGGGTGACCGGTGTCCGGGTAACAATGGTTGTCAGTTCCTTGCTCTGGCGGGCGGTGGCTTCATTTTCTCGGAGTATATTCTGGAGTCTGGGAGGGGTTACCTCATCAATACGGGCGTATATCTGGTCTACGGTGCCGAACTGGTTGAGCAGTTTGGCGGCTGTTTTCCCGCCCACGCCGGGGACGCCGGGGATGTTATCCGAGGGGTCGCCTACAAGTGCTTTGAGGTCGGCAATCTGCTCCGGCCCAACGCCGTATCTCTGGCTTACTGCGGCTTCGTCGTAGAGAAAAGTATCGCCGAATCCTCGCTTCGGGGTAAGCACCTTTACCCTGGGTGATACCAGTTGCATGGCATCGGCATCGCCGGTAACGAT
>CAZRDI010000074.1:0-7456 GCA_964598825.1 uncultured Dehalococcoidales bacterium | reverse complement strand
TTTCTATACAACGTGAATACGGGCGTGCTATAATTCCAACCATGAAGGTCTCGGAGCTTGGAGAATTCGGGCTGATTGACCTCCTGGCTAAAACGGTCGGTATTTCGTCAGACAGGCAGCTTATTATCGGCATTGGTGACGATGCCGCTGCCTGGCAGGGTGATGATTCAATTCAACTGGCTACCGTTGATTCCTTCATTCAGGGCGTTCATTTTTCCCTGGATACGGCTTCCTGGGGGGAGCTGGGCTGGAAGGCGCTGGCAGTCAACCTGAGTGATATTGCGGCTATGGGTGGCTTACCCCGGTATGCACTGGTATCATTAGCCCTGCCCGGTGATACCGAGGTAGAGGAGGTTACGGCTCTCTACAGGGGAATGGTTGAACTGGCGCAGCGGTTTGACGTGGCTATAGTCGGCGGCGACACAAGCAGTGCACCCCTGGTGGCTATTAACATTACGGTTCTTGGCAGGACTCAAGGTCCGGACAAACATATACTCAGCCGCTCGGCAGCTAAGCCCGGTGAGAAGGTGGCTGTTACCGGCTATTTAGGAACTGCTGCCGCCGGTATGCAGATGCTTACCAGGCGGCTCCAGTTTGCTCCTGAAGTTACTACTCGCTTAAGAGAAACTTTTCTTCGTCCTAATCCCCGGATAGCTGAAGGACAACTGCTGGTAGAGCAGGGGGTGAAAACAGCCATAGATATCAGTGACGGGCTGGTTTCTGATATGAAACAAATATGTAAAGCCAGCCGCGTTGGTGCTCGCATAGAAGTTGACCGCGTACCCGTTCTGCCCGAGGTCAGAAATGGTTTCGGTGACGGGGCGCTTGAGCTGGCGCTATCGGGTGGAGAGGACTATGAATTGCTGTTTACCGGGAGCATTGAGGTCATTGATAAAGTAAGAGAGTTGGCTGCCTGTCCGGTAACGGTAGTCGGTGAAATCGTGGATAAGGTGGGTGAAGTAGTCCTGGTTGACGGCGAAGGGAGTCCATTCAGTCTACCTAGGGGTGGGTGGGAGCACTTAGCCACGAAGTAAGAAAGCTAAAACATTGAACCGTCTTGATTTCACCACTCGTAGCCCGCAGCAGACGCAGGACTTCGGCATCCGTCTGGGCAAGCTAGCTCAGGCCGGTGATATTGTTCTCCTGGTTGGCAGTCTGGGAACGGGTAAGACCTGCCTCACTCAGGGTATTGCATGGGGGCTAAATATTAAAGAATATACACTGAGTCCTTCCTTTGTCATCCTCAGGGAACTCTACGGCAGGCTGCCGCTGTATCACATAGACCTGTATCGACTTGACCATATAGAAGAGATTGAGGACCTGGGGCTGGACGACTATTTATATGGTAACGGTATTTGTGTGGTGGAGTGGGCGGAGAAGGGGTTAAATATACTGCCGATGGAGAACCTGCTGATTCAGATAGACTACCTGTCTGACACCGAGCGCAGATTCCACGTCAGACCCGGCGGCAGACGCTATCGTGAGATGGCGAAAAAGCTGGCGGATTTCTCCCCCGACGCTTAATTAAGAGCTAAAAATATGGAAAACCTTAGGATATACGGGAATAAGCCTTTCAGCGTGGCTGTAATTCACGGCGGGCCGGGTGCACCCGGAGAAATGGCGCCGGTTGCCCGGGAGCTATCCTCTGTCAGGGGTGTTCTGGAGCCGCTGCAAACGGCAAAATCCCTTGACGGGCAGGTTCAGGAGTTGCACACCGTACTTAAAGAAAAGGGAGACTTCCCCCTCATATTGATTGGCCACTCATGGGGGGCGATGCTCGGTTTTATTTTTGCCGCTCAATACCCTTCCTTCGTAAAAAAGCTCATCCTCATCGGAAGCGGGGTATACGAAGAAAAATACGCCGTAAATATTGTGCCGACCAGATTAAGTCGGCTTAGCGAGGAAGAAAGGGTGGAGGCGCTCTCTTTGATAGAGGCCCTGAACGACCCCGCCACCGACAACAAAAACACCTTCATGGAGCAATATGGCAGGTTGTTTGCTAAAGCTGACTCATATGACCCCCTGCCCCACGACAGCGAGGTGCTGGAATGCCAGCACGATATCAATCACAGTGTGTGGGTGCAGGCTCACGAGCTAAGAAGGAGCGGGGAACTTCTGGAGCTGGGGAAAAGTATTCAGTGTCCGGTGGTCGCCATTCACGGTGACTATGACCCCCACCCCCCCGAGGGAGTGAAAGACCCTCTCTCCCGCACTCTAAAAGACTTTAGATTCATCCTGCTGGAGAAGTGCGGTCATTACCCCTGGCTGGAAAGAGCCGCAAGGGACAGGTTTTACGATATACTTAGAAGTGAAGTAGAACAATGTATGTAGCCATAGATACCTCAACAAGTACGGCTAGCCTGGCACTGGTTCAGGATAACGAAGCGCTGGCCGAGTTTACCTGGCGCTGCGGACGGAACCACTCCGTTGAGCTGCTGCCCCGGCTGCTTCATTTGCTGGACCAGGCCAAGTTAGGCATTGAATCTATTGCTGGCGTTGTCGTGGCCAGAGGGCCGGGTAGCTTTAATGGATTACGGGTTGGGGTCAGTGCCGCTAAGGGGTTGGCTTTTAGCCTGGGAGTCCCCATAGTTGGCATCAGCACTCTGGAAGCGGAGGCTTACCAGCATGCGGAAATCGGTTTGCCCGTCTGTCCGATATTCAATGCCGGTAGAGAAGAAATTGCCACTGCCATGTATCGGAAAGAACAGAATAAGTGGCATCGGCTCGTTGCCGAGCATATAACCACTGTTGAGGCTCTCTGCTCGCAGATAACTACCAGAACCGTTTTTTGTGGTGAATTCATACCGGTTATTGCTCAACAGCTAAGAAAAAAGCTCAAGCAAAAGGCGGTAATGCTATCCCCGGCGGCTGGATTACGGCGGGCCGGCTTCCTGGCCGAGCTGGGGCTCAGGCGGCTGAAGGCGGGCGACTACGATAATCCGGCTACTTTGCAGCCTATATATCTCAGGCGACCGTCTATTACTAAACCCAAACGCCGGTAATAACAGTTTAGAATGGAGACAAAGATGTCAGTTTGGCCACAGGTACTCGTTGATATCAACAGGGAATACAGCTTCTGTTTTGGCTGTGGGAAGGATAACCCCATCGGGCTGAAGTTGGATTTTAAGATGGATGGCAAAACGGCCAGGGCCGAGTTTACCCCCGACGATGTGCATCAGGGCTGGCCGGGCATTGTGCACGGCGGTCTCATCGCCTGCCTCCTTGACGAGGCTATGGGAAATGTCGCCCTCCTTGCCGGTATGAATTGCCTCACCGCTGATATGAAGGTAAGATTAAGGCGTCCGGTTTTAATAGGCGAGCCTCTTATCATCACCTCCTCTATAACCAGAAAGACCAGGAAACTGGTTAAAACCCGCGCTACCATATTCTTGAAGGACGGTGCCGTAATAGCCGAGAGCACGGGCACCCAGTTTATCGTTAGCACAGGAAAGGGGGAGCCTGACAGTAATGTCCAGGAATAATGTCGGTGCGGTCATCTGGGATATGGACGGGGTAATTGCTGATACCGCTCCGTATCACTTCGGGGCATGGCAGGAGACTTTGCGGAGCCGAGGAGTGGATTTCACCGAGGAGGATTTCAGGCGTGGCTTTGGGCAGAAGAACGATAACATAATACGGGATAATCTGGGCGAGGCTACGTCGCAGGGTGAAATAGATGCTATCGCCCGGGAGAAAGAGGGAAACTTTCGCAGGAGGATAAGGCACAGCATAAAGGCATTACCCGGGGCGGTGGAGCTGATAACGTCGCTCAACGAGCGGGGCTTTAAGCTGGCATTGGCTTCATCAACCCCCATTGAAAATATCCGGCTGCTTCTCAATGGTCTGGGGATAAGCGCTTGCTTCCGTGCCATAGTCGCCGGCGAGGATGTAACTGAAGGTAAACCCGGTCCGCAGTGCTTCCTGCTGGCGGCTCAGAGGCTGGAGATTGAGCCCGAGAGATGTATTGTTATTGAGGATGCCGTTGCCGGTGTTGCCGCTGCCGGGAGAGCCGGTATGCACTGTATAGCCGTTACCACTACTAACCCCCGGACGAGCCTGATGGAAGCCGACCTTGTAGTTGATACCCTGGAATTGATAACAGTGGACGATTTGGAGAGGTTGTTTTAGCCTCTCCCATAATAAATACAGGAGTTTAAAATGGAAAGGTCTTTAGTTCTTATCAAGCCCGATGCTATAGAGAGAAAATTAGGTGGCACTATTATCAGCCGCTTGGAGGGTCAGGGGCTTAAGCTGGTGGCGCTTAAGATGCTTCATATGGACAGGGCGCTGGCGGAGCGTCACTACGATATCCATAAAGATAAGCCTTTCTTTGCTGATTTGGTTGAATATATTATATCGGCGCCCATAATTGCCGCCGTCTTTGAGGGCGAAGGAGCGGTGGAGGTAATTAGAAAGACAATGGGAACAACTGACCCGGCCAAGGCTGAAGCGGGAACTATTAGAGGCGACTTCGGTTTAGATATTCAGCGGAATACGGTTCACGGTTCCGATTCGGTGGAGAACGCCGAGAAGGAAATAAAGCTGTTCTTTACCGGGGAGGAAATCCTTAGCTATTGAATCCTGAGTATCGGGGTAGTCTGGCTCCACAGTTTATCTAGCTGGTAATAGTCCCGCTCGGTGGGGGCGAAAATGTGGACGATGACATCGCCAAAATCAAGGAGGAACCATCCTGAATCTATTGTGCCCTCACGGTGGTGAGGCAGGACACCCTCCCGCTTTAATATATGCTCAATCTCTTCGTAGATGGTCTTAATCTGCCTCTCGCTGTCGCCGCTGCAAATCACAAAATAATCGGCAAAAGTGCATACCCCGTGGGCATCCAGCAGCGCAATATCCACAGCCTGCTTATCAGTAGCGGCCTCAACCACCCTGCGTGCTAGTTCCAGTGCTTCCAGTAGCCAGACCCTCCGTATAAAAGAGCTTACCCGAAAGCATTATACCATATATGTGTTATACTTTTGTTATAGGAGACGGAAAATTGGCAGGATTACTATTCGGTACCGGCGGTGTGCCCCATAGCTCTGAAACAAGAACCACGATAGATGGAATTAAACGTATTGCCGAGCTCGGTCTGGGCTGTATGGAGCTGGAATTTGTACGGGGCGTAAGGATGGGTGAGGCGGGGGCTCGCCTGGTTGCCGACACTGCCGCCAGGGAACTTGTAAAGCTATCAGCTCATGCACCTTACTTTATTAACTTTAACGCCCACGAGTCGGAGAAAATAAGGGCTAGCCAGGGGCGGTTGCTACAGACGGCCCGTGTCGCCTCCTTGTGCGGGGCTGAAAGCGTTGTTTTCCACGCTGCCTTTTATCTCGGCGACTCGCCTGACAAAGCCTATGATACGGTAAAGAATTACCTGGGTGAGGTACTTGACCGGCTTAAAAAGGAGAATAATCAGGTGTGGATTAGGCCGGAACTTATGGGCAAACCCAGCCAGTTTGGGACCCTGGAAGAAATACTTGACCTGTGCACCGAATTAGAAGGGGTAGCCCCCTGCATAGACTTTGCTCATTACCACGCCCGTACCGGGGAGCTCAATTCCTATCGGGAGTTCGCTTTCGTTCTGTCGCGAATCGAGAAGCGGTTGGGCAGGGCGGCTCTGGATAACATGCATATCCATGCTTCCGGTATTGCCTATGGTAAAAAGGGGGAGCAAAAACACCTTGACCTGGAAGAGTCTGATTTTCAGTATGTTGAATTTATTAAGGCATTAAGGGATTATGATGTTAAGGGTCTGCTTATCTGCGAAAGTCCAAGTCTGGAAGGGGATGCCTTGCTTCTACAAACAACCTACAATTCCCTGCTTAATCGGGGAAATGCGGGATGATGCCAGTTGATAAATTGTCCGGTTTTCCCATTTTATGTTATTTCTGATATAATATAGGTGGTTTGCGCTTGAATTTAATTGCTGTGCAGTTGAAGGATAAAGCTGATGTTAAAACGTAAGGGCTTAATATTTATAGTTATTCTAGTTGCTGGAATAGCTCTAGCCTCCTTTCTCTTCTCTACATTTCAGCAACCGGTTGAGATTAGCCTGGATGAAGCTCTAGCTATGTCACAAAACAGGGAGATTAAGGAGCTTGTAATGGACGGTGATGTGCTATTCATCACCACTGTTACCGGCGTGCAACTGAAGGCTTATGTAGGCGGTCTTAATTATGTTGACCTCCAGGAGCTTGGGTTTAGTCTTGAAGGGATAGAGCTTGGAGTAACACCGGTCGGCTTTGAGTGGAGTAGCATACTGTTTAGTTTACTTCCTCTCCTATTCATTGGCGGTTTGTTGTTCTTCATGTTCCGCAGGGCACAGGGAGCTAACGCCCAGGCTATGGGTTTTGGGCGTAGCCGGGCCCGGCTGTTCCCGGCTGATAAACCCACCGTGACCTTTGATGATGTAGCCGGGGTGGATGAAGCCAAGCAAGAGTTGTATGAAGTAGTAGAGTTCCTCAAGTCGCGTGAGAAGTTCCAGAGTCTGGGAGCACGCATCCCGAGGGGTGTATTGCTGGTAGGTCCGCCGGGTACGGGAAAAACTCTGCTGGGTCGGGCAGTAGCCGGTGAAGCCGGGGTGCCTTTCTTCTCTATCAGCGGCAGTGAATTTGTCGAGATGTTTGTTGGTGTTGGTGCCTCCAGGGTGCGCGACCTATTTGAGCAGGCTAAGCGCAATACTCCCTGTATTATCTTTATTGATGAGATTGACGCCGTAGGTCGCCACCGCGGTGCCGGGCTGGGTGGTAGCCATGATGAGAGGGAGCAGACACTTAATCAGATTCTGACCGAGATGGATGGCTTTGATACCAACACCAGCGTTATCGTTCTGGCGGCTACTAATCGGCCTGATATACTTGACCCGGCTCTACTTCGCCCCGGTCGTTTTGACCGGCGAGTAGTCCTTGACCGGCCGGATGTTAACGGGCGGGCGGCTATTCTCAAGGTTCATTCTATTGGCAAGCCATTGGCTGAGACAGTCGATTTAGAGATACTGGCTAAGCAGACAGCCGGTTTCAGCGGTGCCGACCTGGCTAATCTAATTAATGAAGCAGCTATTCTGGCGGCAAGGCGGGGCAAGAAAGCTGTTGAGATGCCGGAGCTTGAGGAGTCTATAGACCGGGTAATGGCTGGTCCGGAGCGGAAGAGCCGCAGAATAAGCCCTGAAGAGAAAAGAATAGCTGCCTATCACGAGGCGGGGCATGCCCTCGTCGGTAAGATGTTGCCTGATGCCGACCCGCCGCGCAAGATTACCATAATACCTCGCGGTATGGCTCTCGGTTATACCAAGCCGCTAATCGAAGACAGGTATATGTGGTCGCGCTCTAAAATCAATGCTGACCTGGCTGCTTTGATGGGTGGTCGTGCTGCCGAGGAGTTAATCCTGAACGAGATAACTACAGGGGCTCAGGATGATATTGATCGTACCACCAAGTTGGCCCGCAGGATGGTT
>CAZRDI010000073.1:0-7481 GCA_964598825.1 uncultured Dehalococcoidales bacterium | reverse complement strand
TCCCGGTCAATAACCGGCACATTAGGCACCGCTTGAGCAAAGGGGATATAAATGGCTTTCCTCTGACCTACACCAACATCAAACTCACTGTCTACTTTGAACGGGCATTTCTCCTGGCATACACCGCAGCCGGTGCATTTGTCCTCATCAACATACCTCGCCTTCTTCCTTATCCTGACCTTGAAATTACCAATGTAGCCCGATACTTCCTCTACCTCGCTGTAGGTCATTAGCTCAATATTGGGGTGAGAGCCTATCTCCGTCATGCGCGGGGTGAGGATACAGGCCGAGCAGTCCAGCGTGGGGAAGGTCTTGTCCAACTGTGACATGTGCCCGCCGATGCTGGGCTCCCTCTCCACCAGGTAGACCTTATGACCGGAACTGGCAATCTTCAGCGCCGCCTGGATACCGGCAATACCCCCACCCACCACCAGGGTATTGGGGTTAACCGGAACCTCCCTCGTCTCCAGGGGCTGATGGTAGAAAACCCGGCTCACCGCAGCGCTCACCAGCGCCTTGGCTTTCTCCGTAGCTTCATCATGGTCTTCGGTTACCCACGAACAGTGCTCCCGGATATTGGCCATCTCAAACAGATAGGGATTTATCCCCGCCTCCTGACAGGCGCGGCGGAAGGTGGGCTCGTGCATGGTGGGCGAGCAGGAGGCAACCACCACCCGGTTAAGCTCCTTCTCCCTGATGTCATCCTTAATCATGTTCTGCCCCGGGTCAGAGCACATGAACTTGTAGTCGCGAGCCACCACCACCCCTTCCAGGTCCCGGGCGAACTGGGCAACCGCCTCTGTGTCAACCGTGCCGGCGATATTACTACCGCAATGACAAATGTAGACGCCGATTCTAGGTTCCACTCCCGACCCCCTGCTTCAGTATGCGGTCCAGCACCCGTTTGGGCGAGACTACAAGACTATTAATGCCCAGGGACTTGGCATTAATCCCCAGGGCGAGACCAATCAACTGCGTCACGAAAAAGACGGGTATGTCAAACCCGGTCTTAAACCTAGCGTTAACCCGTGGCTGATAGGCGTCAAGGTTTGTCTGGCACAGCGGGCAGGGAGTAATGATGCATTGAGCACCATTCTCTACCGCATTTTCCAATAACTTACGAATTAGCCCCAGAGCCACGCCCTCTTCAGGTATAACCAGAGAGCCCCCACAGCAACGGTTCTTCAGCGGGAAGGGAACGGCTTCAGCGCCCAAGCTCTCCACCAGAAGGTCAAGGGAACGGGGGGACTCCGGGTCATCAAAGCCGTAGTCCGGGCGAACCAGCTGGCAGCCGTAATAAGGGGCTACCTTAAGCCCGTTAAGGTTGCGCTTAACCCTGGCAGCGATAACCTCAGGGGTAACATCATTAAACAATACTTCTACCAGGTGCCTCACCCGTACGCCCCCGTGATACTCAAGATTGGCCACGGCCAAAGCCTCGTTCACCTGACTCATGAGCCGGGGGTGTTCTTTCAACTGCAAATTGGCCCCATACAAGGTTACAAAGCAAGAACTGCAAGGCGTTACCAAGTCAAACCCCGTTTTCTCAGCTAAAGCCAAGTTGCGAGCTGCCACCACAACCGACTCAGGCTCATCCAGCGAGCTGTACGGGGCAGAGCCGCAGCAATTCCAGTCCTCCAGCTCGATTAACTCTATGTCCAGAGGCCCAGCCACCGCCTGAGTGGAAATCCCCAGGCCTATCGCCGTAGCCCCGGCTGAGCAGCCGGGATAGTATGAATATTGTTTCATTGAGTATCTCTAACCTCGGCAAATCGGCGCAGGATTTGCTTCAGTTTCTTTCTGCCTTTTATCCGGTGCGGCTTTAGCGGTATTCTACCGTGACGGAACAAGCTGAATGCCAGCGGCAACATATTCGTTGCCCACAGCAGGCCGGTCTTCAGATAAAACACCATCATCATAACAAGCTCGTGAACCCGCCCGTTAAGCTTAATGGAGCTGACGAAGCTACGATACATAGCCGGGGTGCGAACCCCTCTGACCCTAAAGCCCCTTTTGTCCGCTAGGGATTCCAGTGCGTGAGCCAGCTCAGTTGGCTTGACGCCCTTGGGACAGCGCACCGTACACATGTAACAGGAGAGGCAGTACCACATAGAGCTGCTTGATAAGACCTCGTCCCGCATACCGGCCCGAATCATGGCTATAATCTTTCGTGGCGGATATTCCATTTCATTAGCCGTAGGGCACGAACCGGTACAAACACCACACTGGATGCAATCCCAAATATTCTCACCGCCAGGCGTAGCTGCAACCTCTTCGACAAAGCTCTTCATAACCAGTCCCTTCTCATCTTCAACAGCTATTCTCATCTTCTATGGGAATCCACACCATCTCTTATCATCATTACTGACCTGCGTGATTCTATGGATTTAATTACGGCTGGACTCCATTCCTTCTATAATAATTATAGCACAAAGGTCAGTATTACTTCCTATTTTATAGGGGCAGACATTACCATTTATGCCTGCCCCTATATATGAGACACCATTGCACAGGTTACCTGAAAAACAGAATCAGGGCTCAGATTTGATTTCGGGACTTTCCCAGTCTTTCATCGGTCTCAACCAATCCGCACGCTCTACAAACAAATCGTGATTCAGTGGCACCGGTGGGTGACATACATACTTTGGGTCAAACTCGTCCTTTATCGCCAGCAGCCACTTGTGGTAGTTCGGCCCGTATGCCGGCCCCGTCAGGTAGAGCGGCTGGTGTGAGCCCAGAAGCGAAGTATAGAAACGCTTCTTGATGTTCTCCTTTGACGTCTCCAGATAGAACTGGTCAACACCGTCAGTATTTTCACTGGGGTCCCAGTAAACCAGAAATTCGGAATAGCCCTGATGACCCAGCTCAAAGCTCTGGAACCAGCCCGGGTCGCCATAGTCAGGCATAAGTGGCGGAGTAAACTTCTTCTTCAGTTCGGCGTAGTTCTTTCCGTGAGGCATGGCGTGTTCCAGCGTCTCAATCACGTAGTCCACCGAGACATAACCGCCACACATCAACCACATACCGGCGGAGTCGGCATTCTTTATCCAGGACTCATCCGAAGGTCGGGTGCGACGAGCCTCACCACCGAGTTCGCCTATAATATCCATCAGGATACGTTCATCATACTCAAGCTGTTCCTCAGAGGTAAAACCGATAAGCAATACCCGGAGGACGTGGAAATCACGGATGGTATCCTCGCTTTCCTTTGACCACATCTCCCAGTACTGCTCTTTAGACTCTGCCTTGGCTATCACCCGCCAGAATATCGGCACCTTGGTCACAGCGCCGGCTACCTCTGCCTTAGCTATCTCAAACATGGCTTCCCCCATAGATTCCGAAGTGGGCATACTAAAGTTAATCCACTTTACTCTCTTCTCCGGAAGCTGGAGGGTAGTATTAGGTGAAATACCAGTCGGTTCAAGCCTCTCCGGCTGGAAGGGTAAAAGCTTTACCGCCATCTTAGTCACAATTCCGAGGAAACCCCGGTGCCCGGTAAAACCCCGCAGCAAGCCACGCAGGTCCGGCCCCAGCCCATCACCCCAGAAAGGGTCATCCTGCAGGGCTAGAGAGCCCATTTTAACCAGTTCACCGTCGGGCAGTATAAGCTCCGTTCCCAGTATTCTACGGTGAGGTAGACCAATGCGGTGGCTGAGTGGCGACCACCCATCACCAATCAAATTAGCGACAACCGATGCCTGCGCACCGCCACCGCCAACAACAACATACATTCCCCGTTTCAGGCATTCCTCCTGCAACTGCGAGTAAATAACACCGGAACCAACAACAGCGTAGAGATGCTTATCGTCTATTTCAAAATCAACCATTCTTTTCAGGTCAATCAGCAGTGCATCGGAGACATGGGGATGAGAGCGGGGCCCATAAAACCCCGTGCTGTAGGGAACGTAAGGCATTTTATAGCGGTTACAAACCTTGACTATCTTCTGGACTTCTTCAGTAGTCCTTGGCATGATGATACAGCCGGGTATCCTGGTCATAACCCTTTCATACCCCAGGCCAGCCTCGTATCCCCCGGGTCCAGACCGGTAGCCTTCACAAACCGCCGGGTCGTTGGAGATATACTCAGAGCCGACTATAGACTCCAGAACGCTATAGGCTTCTTTGGATATTGCCATTTCTTCCTCCTTAACCTATTTTCCAACCGAGGCAAGAATTAGTTCCGAGATATCAAATACCTTTATGTCTCCACCATCCTTACCAACTGCCTGACTGAAATTATTCTTGCACCAGGGGCAGGTAGCTGCCAGAGCTTCAGCGCCGACCTCCTTTACCTCAGCAAGCTTCTCCTGAGCTGCCCACATGGCAAATTCAGGAAAGGCTTCTTTGGTTCCCCGCCCGGCTCCACAGCAAAAGGTATTTTCCTGCTTACGAGGCGTCTCTACCAGTTCCAGACCGGGGATGGACTTCAGAATATCCCGCGGCTGCTGGTAAACGCCACCGCTACCACGCCGCCGCTCAATGGGGGGAGTCGTCACACCCCACAGTCCTCGCTCACCTTCCCACGGCGTCCATGGCTCACTGAGCCGACTCAGGCTGCACGAGTCATGATATGCCAGCCGTAAATCAACCCGTTTGGTAAGCTTGAGAGTCCCCTCCTTAATCAATTCATCCACATACTCAACAAGATGCACTACCTTGAAACCCAGGTCAGCTGTTGACATGCCAAGTATCTTGGGATAATCAACCTTCCACATCCTGTAGCCTTCGGCACAACTCGTCAACAGGGTTTTGGCTCCGGTCTTCCTTACCTCCTCAATATTACGCTTAGCCAGCTCACGCGCCTCGTCTATCATTCCCACCGAATAAACCGTGTTGCCACAGCACCACTCATCAGGCATTAGCATAAACGGGATCCCGGCGGCATCCAGTATTTTCACCGTTGCCTGAGCTATCTCAGGATTAGTGTAAGAAGCCGAACAACCGACAAAGTAAAGCACATCAGCCTTAGCAGCAGGCTTAATTCCCTCCGGAAGCCACTTTAACCTGTCCTTGTGAGGTGAGCCAAAAAAGTTATGATTCGCAGCTATATTTTTGGCTACCTTCTTATGTGCCGGCATAGGGCCTTTGCCGTCCTTGACCGCTTTTACTCTCAGGGCTTCAAGGGTGAGTTCTATTTCCAGGTCAAGGTTACGCTTACAACCCACATCACAGGCACCGCACAGAGTACAGGCATACAATATCTCCAGGAGCTTGTCGGAGTATTTCAGCTTACCCTCAGCCATCGCCAGCCCAATCCTCATCTTACCGTAGGCTCCATAAGAATCATATATATACTTGGTAGCGCTAGGGCATCTCGTGCTGAACTTCATTCCTGGCATATATACATGGTCTACCCAGGTGCACCCTTTACACTTAATGCACCGACTCATATCATAGATAAAGTTATCCAGGTTGGTTACATCTAAACTCACTTTCTCTGTAGGCATACTGTTCCTCCTTAGAAACACAGAGTCCCGGGATTCATGATATTGTTAGGGTCAAAGACCTTCTTCAACCTTTTTAGTGCCGCTGTATATCCACTGGCTCTCTCGAACACCAGATCAGCCAGCTCTCCGTAAGGTCGAGAGAAAACAGCCCCATCGTTCAGCAAAAGCCGGGCAGCTTCACTATACAAACCCCGTATTCTCTCTACATCTGACTGGCTAGCCGGGTCGTAGAAGAAGTTAAATTCCAGATGGCAGGCCCGGTTATGCTCTATCGGCTGCAGATATACTCCGATATCACTCATCGGATAACCATGCTCGGCAGCTATTCCCTCCACCCTGCTGATGAACGCCGGAGCCGAAACGGGTTTAGCGATAAAGAAAAGACTCTGACAAGCGCCTTTAGGGCGGTTCTTCCAGTAGACCGCTTTATTAGCCCAGGGTTTACGAAGCATCGGTAAGACTTTCTTCCCTAAGCCGGGGAAACCGGGGAGGCTATCAGCAATAGGAACATCCGGGAATTCATTTCTTATTACTCTACCCAGTGCTTCTTCCTCATACTGTAACTTTTCCTCCGGGCGTCTTTGCATCCCGCTTATCACCATAATGAGAGTCCACGGTGGCAAGGATGCCTGTAACTTTTCAAAGTCCCCCCGCCGATTCCCGGCAAGGATGGCTGCCAGATTAGTATTGTTTAAGACAAGGCATTCCTGCCCTATCCTGATTCTCAGGATTCTATACAGGAACTCAATAACATAGGCCAGGTCGCTAATCGGAGCAAAAAGAACTTTGTCCATCTTGGGCATGTATTCAATCTTCAGGTTTGCCCAGGTTACCACTCCCATAGTTCCCTGAGCACCCTGTAAGAACCGATAGAAATCTATGCCAGGTCCGGAAGGATTAGCGCCCTTTGAGTGCGAATCCGGATAACCGGTCACGCTGGCAGAGCCAGTCCTGAAGATTTCCCCGGTAGGCCAGACCACCCCCATGCCCTGAAGTGGCTCTCCGTAATCATACACAGTATTGGTAGGCACTTCCCTTTCAAGGTAGTCAGTAACCACAGAGCGTTCAGGGTGAGGCAACAGCGGCATTATCATCCTGAACCCTTTTTTCTCCAGCTCACTGGTGAGCTGGCCCCAGTTTACACCAGCCTCAATCCTTACCTTCCGATTAAGCCCATCGACCTCCAGAATCTGGTTCATTCTCGTCAGGTCCAAAAGTATACCGCCTTGCCTTGGAATACTCGCACCGTTAAAGTGTACCCGTGAACTGACAGGCACCACGGGTATGAGGTGCTCGTTAGCAAGGTTGATGACCTCGTGAATCTCCTGAGCCTTCTTTGGCTTCAGAACATAATTTGGCATTCCCTGAGGGACGAGACTGAAGTCCTTAGAATAGGTCTTCAAAACCTCAGGGTCATCGGAGAAATTCTTACTTCCGACAATACCTGATAACTCCTCCTGTAGACCCATTGATTAGCCTCCTGTATTTATTGCCCAAGCATCGGGCTTTGTGAAACCAATGTATATAAAGGTTACGCCATAGTTTATATAGGACAACCCGTTACGATGGGATACGACGTGAACAGAGCTCAAAAGGGCAATCTGTTTCCCCTGCATTCCTCAACGAAGGTTATAGTTTGTTCCCCTTCCAGACCTAAGTGTTATTGCCCCTACTTAGTCGCTTTATTACTCTTTGTCTATAAGTTAGCTAAAACCAAAAACCATTTTAGCACAATGCCCGTGAAATTCCAAGCGGGTGGTCTAAATCACCAAACGCGTAACCAGAGGATTGCTGGTAAAATCATAAAAAAATAAGCGTTCATGTCAACCAAACTTGCTTCCTAACTGAAAACGTATAATAATGTACAATATATGTTCAATATAGCCATGTGTACATGGTCCACATTTCTACGGAATAACTACGTTTTGAATCTGCGGGAAAGGAAAATTTAATGCAATACAGGAAGTTCGGGAAGCTAGACTGGAAAGGCTCAGTGCTGGGTTTTGGCGCCATGCGGCTGCCACTGAACGGCAA
>CAZRDI010000072.1:0-7651 GCA_964598825.1 uncultured Dehalococcoidales bacterium | reverse complement strand
AAACTATCGCTGGCTCTAACTTAAAGAGTGGTAACCTTTGTGGGGGCAGGGCAGTATGCCTTTAGTGTGGCATCAGATATCTTCTCTTCAAGTACTAATTCAGATTTAAAAGGTCTAGTCATAGTAAAACCATTATGTCAAATGCTATATTTATTCTAAATTTAACTCTTGGCTATTATAATGTCAACCGGTGGATACATTGCACAAACGAGTGACCAGAATGAGGCGTAGGGGATCGTTAAGTGTCATTGTAACCTGCCCCTCGAAAATTAGCTCAGGTACAATGTTAGACTTGGGCTTGATTAGAAAGGGGGCTTATCCATTGGTAGAAGGATGTATACTCAGGAGCGTTATATGTTAAAATAAATCTTTTATCCTAAAATGCTGAATGTTATTTGATATTTTGGCGACAAAAGCATAAAATCAGGGTGTCGGTTGACCTAGTGTCTTGACACCCTGATTCCTTTCAAAATTCCCCGATAGGGAAGGCCTTCCAGTCTTGGTAGGCCGTGCAGGTCTCGAACCTGCGACACCCTGATTAAAAGTAACGTCGTCAAATTTCAGGGTTTCGGCGATTTTCTGAGGCTGGAACCGGCCAGATTTTATTAAGTTTTTAAAGAATCAGGTTGACAGTGCTCGATAAATCAGGTTGACAACCCCTCTATAAATACCTTTGGCCCTGGTTACTCCAGAGCCACCATCACATTACTACTCTTCCCGGCTTTTGTCAAGTCAACATTGCCCCAGAGTTAGGGATACTATCAGCTACAACCCTTTCGCCTATAATATTATCCGTTTCTATAGCCATTGACTATGTTACCCATAAAGGGTAATATAATACCCGAAATGGGTAATATATTACCCGAAATGGGTAAAGCTATGGATGAAAACTTATTATGCAAAGGGCTTTTCGGCAAGACACGGCAATCAGTTCTGGCTCTTCTCTACGGGCGGGTGGATAACTCTTTCTATACCAAACAGATACTGGATGCCGTAAATACCGGAAGGGGCACGGTGCAGCGTGAGCTGAAAAATCTGACCGATGCCGGAATCATCACTCGCCAGACACAGGGCAGGCAGGTCTACTACCAGGCTAACGAGAAATGCCCTATTTTCGATGAGCTTAAGAGCATCGTGAGAAAGACCTTCGGTGTTGCCGATGTTATCAGGCAGTCTCTTGCCAGTGTGGCGGATAATATCCGGGCCGCTTTTATCTTCGGCTCTGTAGCCAAGAGTGCCGATGACAGAAGAAGTGATATTGATTTAATGGTCATTGGGGAAATATCCTTTGGAGATGTATCATCGCTATTGCACGAGGCAGAAGAGAAGCTGAGTAGGGAAATAAACCCGGTTGTCTATCCGGTCGCTGAACTCAAGGAGAAAGTGAAGGAAGACCATTACTTTGTCAAGAATGTGCTCGAAGGTGAAAAGATATTTCTGATAGGTGACGATAGTGAGATTGGAAGAATTACTTAATGAGGGCCGGCTGAAGTCCCATAAGACCAACCGGAAAGAGATTGAGCAGCTTTTCGCTGTATTCGAGCGTGATATAGCAGATGCCCAGGCAGCCGGTCTAAGTGCCGACCGGAGATTTGCCACAGCCTACAACGCTGCACTTATGGCGACTAGAGCCGCTTTAGCTGCTTGTGGCTACCGGACATCCGGAGAAGGCGGACACTACTGGACTATCCAGTCCCTAGCTTTTACTCTCAAGCTTGATGCTAAGACGATCAGTAAGCTCAATAAGTTCCGACAGAAACGTAATATCAGTGACTATGAGATGATTGGCATGGTTTCGGAGCAGGAAGTGAGCGAGATGGTCGCCCTTGCACGGGAACTCCGAGAAACAGTGATGGCATGGCTGGAGAAGAACTATCCGGAGTTGATAAAATAACTTTGTGAGATATCAGGATTTCGGCGATTTTCTGAGGCTGGAACCGGCCAGATTTTATTAAGTTTTTAAAGAATCAGGTTGACAACCCCTATATAAATACCTTTGGCTCTGGTTAACCCAGAGCCATCTTCCATATAGCATTTTCAAGTAGTTTTGTCAAGTGTACAATCATAACTGTAGTATTTTTGAGAAGCCCCCAAATCAAAATCTACGCGAGTGATTCCCAGAATGCCATGCTCTTTCTCTCTCTTGACCTATACCTCGTTTGGAGCGCTATTGCATTAAAATTAACTAGAGTCCTATAATAATCAGTAATTATGGTATCTAATTTTGATCATTCGGTTTAAGGAGGCTATGTGGTGGTCAGACGAAGCCAAAACCATGGCGAGGCTGAACAGCTCCACTAACGACGCACACGTGGCAATAACAGAGGCAAACGATTTGTTATTGAACTAAACCGAGTTATGTGCAACGGCAATTCAGCCTTACACATATCCTTCAAGACTAACATTATAACTAGACTCCTTTTGGGGGGTAGGTCAACCCCCTCTTTAGGCTAATACGGGCATGAGTACCTGCTCCTGCATAGCAAAGTTAGCCTCTCTCAAGGTTATGCAAATCCTTGTACTTGGCTTGACACTTGAAGTTGGCAGACGCGTAAATTTTCCAGTACTTCTAAAAAAGACACTTGTTGCTACGGGCTCTTTCTCTACTTTCTCAACCTCGGGTATGGTAGCAAACTTGAGCATAAGATTACCGAGTTTGGTCGGCTGTATCTGAATCGTGACGACTGTGCCGCAGTCCCGGGTATGGGCTATGCGTAGAATATCACCGTAACTATCAGGGTCGTTGAGCATCCCGTCCAGTTGCCCCATAAACCTTAACAGCGGGAAAGTATCACCGCACGACTGTATAGCCAGCTCAAACGACTCGCTACCGAAGCTCACCGACTTCACCGGCGATTGGCTTCTCCAGCAGAGATCCCAGTTTGCCCTTTTGATTTTTATATTACTCGTTGTGTCATCCTGGCTTGAAAAATCTGCCGGATTCATAATATCTATCGAGTCTGCGAGCCCTCTTAGTGCTTGGGAATTAAGACTCATATCCTTCTTCATCATCTGTTACCTCCTTGCCTTTTTGATTTCTGGTATCTGTCTGCTACGCTTGCTTTCTAAGCAGCATCGGTCGCCTTTACGCCAGTAGCAGGACGGATAACAGTACTCCTGCCCAATTGGGCACTTGGCTACTCTGACACCTTTGTTCTCGGTCATATAATCAATCCCCTTTCTATCTGGAAATATCTGCATTTCTTAACAGCCCTCCCGGGCTTCTGTTCTAGACCAGCACGGGTACGAGTTCCGACTCCGGCTTCTTCTCAGCCAGAACAGGTTCTTTCAAGGTTACGCAGACCTTTTTGCTGGGACTGGTTCCCAGCCTCATCAGGAATCCAAATCTCTGGGGAAAGCCGGAAATGGCGGTGTCTGTCAGCAGCTCTACCTCCACTTTTTCTACCTCGGGCATATTGCGCAGTTTATCTACGAGGCTGTCGATTTTGACGGGCTGTGCCATGATTGTAATGGCAATGTTTCTTTCACAGAAGGGGGCCATGTGCATAATGCTGCCATAAGTATCCTGGTCATGAAGTGCCTCTTCCAGCTGGCCTGTAAATCTCAATAGCCGAGGAGTATTATCGGTTGAAATGACCAGATTAATCACTTCTTCAACCGAGCCCCCAAGATTCTCCGATGACCAGCTCCTCCGGTAAACCTGTGTTTTCTTAAGTTCGTTTTTATCTACCAGTGTGTCTGAGTTCCCTGACAAGCCGGGACTGGTTAGTACATCCACAAGTTCTTGTAATGAATTATTTCTGTCCTCCGGGTTTTTCATGATTTGCCTCCTTTTTTAATAGTTTTTGACAGTGCCATTTTTTAGTTTTGCGAAAGCTTGTACCGTGCTACCTTCCACATGGGAACGAGGGACCACTGATCCGTTGTGTCGTTGGGAAGTGCTGATCCTCCCATTCCCATCATGAGGCGTGGGGTTTGTAAGGGACCCATGTTTTCTAGGAGAGTAGCTTCGCCCAACCTACGTCCGTTGACCATTGCCACATTGCCATGAGACCTGCAGTACTCTCTCATGTATTCATTGTGCTGCTTGAAAGAGCCGTTACCTTTCCCACTGTTAAGGTCAACCCGGCAACCTTTGTTATTCTGTTCCATTGTCATTTTTCATTACCTCCTTCTGTATACGTGCCACCTTCGCGGCATTTCCCATTGCTCCTGTAACTCCGGTGTCTCTCTAGGTTCATCCTTTTCGATCCTTTGCTCGCGCTTTCGCATTGGTACTGGCACCTTCTCTCGCTCCTTTTCTCTTTCTGTTTCTGCCATCCTGCACCTCCTTACTTGCATTGCTGATTAGCTACTCACAACCATTCTGTTAATCCACTTCCATGTAGAACTGGGGCGAAAGGCTACCACTGTTGGTATTGGCAATGGCGCAGTAGAAACTGCCGCCATCAATGGTGACTTTGTATTTAGCGAGACCGGATAAGGTGAACCTCACCTGACTATTGCGCATCGTTATGAAGGTATCGGGAACCAGTTCACCGTTGCCCATGGATGCCTTCTCCCACTCACCAGCGTCACTCTCAGCATAGATCCCAACCTTGAGGATTAGATTTGTGTAGCAGCCAATGAGTTCGTTTGCATTGGTGATGTAAAGGGTAACCATGATGTCATTGGGATTATCAATAGCATCAATATGGAAGAGATCGCCAGGGGTAACGCTGCCAATTGCTTTTCCGTTTGCGGTCCAGGTTGGTTGCGTCGAAGCTTCAGCGACCTCTATTCGGGCTGTCTCCTCACCAACTAGGCCATCACCTGCATCGTGGGCATAGGCTATAGGCCAAGGGGCGAGAATTAGTAAGGCAAAGATGGGGAAGAGCCGTTTAATCCATTTGTTTCGCATTCCAGGTTGCCTCCCTTGTTTTTATTTCTGGTTTAAGCATATAGCCGGGATGCGAAACAGCCGCTAAATATTTAGCTGGGATTTCTAAACGTTTTCTAAACGTTTTTTCAGGCAATAAGAAAGGGTGCCCGTAAGAGGGGCACCCTTATTAGCCTGCCGTTGAAACGCCGCCTGATAAAGGGGCGTTACGTTTTAGTCTATATGTGCGGCGAAAACAACTTCGCCCGTTTGAGGCTCTATATAGTATGCACTGTTGTCAATTATGGTCAGGTTGATGGCGTGAAGAGTGTCGGGCGGCATTTTGCTGTATTCAAAGAGGCTGTTGTATTTACCATATTCCATAATCTGAAAGGACATCAGGTATCCATCCGCCAGTGCCCTCCATTGCAGCGCCAGGGCGAAATCATCGCAATCTACTCTGGCGTCGGGTTGCTCAAAGTAGATTGTTGTCCCGGTGTGCGTCTCCAGAAGCCATTGCTCCAGTTCCTCAAGGTCTCTGAAATTACGTAGTTCTACGGGCACCTTTTGCACCCGGTCTACGTATTCAACTACGGTCACCGGTGTTTCAATGTTCTGGATGGTGTGAGTGCTGACCAACTGACATTTGACACCGAGTTCAAGGTCTGCACTGATGTCTGTAGCAGTTTGCGGCTCGAAATTAGCCTGACTGGTGAAGGTGCCGGCAAAGAAAGCTATAGTGAGTATTGCCGCTAAAACCAGGGCCTTGATAGCTGTGGTTACATTATTTCCGTTTTTCATCCCGCTTTTGTTCCCTTTTCTTTATTTACGGTCTCACTATATAGCCGGGATGCGAAACAGCCGCTAAATATTTAGCTGGGATTTCTAAACGTTTTCTAAACGTTTTCGGGCGGTGGAAGAAGCCACCTTTATGCTGTCTCTCTAAGCTGGTAGCCGATACCGGGTACAGTCATAACATACCTAGGGTTTGCCGGGTCGGGTTCGAGCTTGGCCCGCAAACGACGGACAAAGACATGTATATACTGTGTGTCCTCCCGGTACTCGGACCCCCAGACCTTACCCAGGAGGTGGGTGTGGGTGAGAACTTTTCCTGCATTCGCGGCGAATTCCTGCAGGAGACTGTATTCCGTCGGGGTCAGTTTGACCTCTTCGCCAGCGACGGTTACCTGTCTCTGGGCGAAGTTTATCTCAAGGTCGCCGCAGCTAAAGGAAGGCTGAACAGGTGTGCTGCCGGACGTCTCTGTACGGCGCATTACTGCCCTGACCCGGGCTATTAATTCACTGGCACCAAACGGCTTGGTGATATAGTCATCGGCACCGAGGTCAAGGCATTTTACCTTGTCATTTTCATCACCCCGGGCGCTGAGCATGATAATCGGGATCTGCGACCACTCACGGAGCCGGCGGCAAACCTCAAAGCCGTCTATCTCAGGCATCATGATATCCAGAATCACAAGGTCGGGTAACTCCATTTCAAAGGTTCGGAGAGCTTCTGTGCCATTCACTGCTGCGAGCACCTCGTAACCCCTAGCTTCAAGGTTGGCACGGAGGAATTTTATTATGGTGAGTTCATCATCCACTACCAGGATGCGCGTTTTTTTCACAACCTCACCTCTGGGATTATACCTGCTATCGTCTTGAATCCTTACTTCCAGTTGTATACTCTCTAGCTTATCTCTCCCTCATATCCTGCCATCATTTGCAGGGACGTCATGCCTTGCCGCCTGGCCCTGTCCTTTTCAGGATTCTCAGCAAGGCGTCTGTGAATTCTTCGATGGAGGGCAGAGGTTTCCGCAATTCCTCCGGAAGTTTTGAGAGCATTGCCTTGCCGCCGCCTGACTGTCTACCGGCTAGCTCGTGCAGTAGTCTGTGTTCCCGGGAGAGACTGCCAATAAGCTCCGTAAACTGTTCCTGCATGAGTTGTGTCTTTTCTGAAATGCTATTCTGTAGTTCAAGGTAACGGCGCCTATCTCCTGACCGACTTCTCCATCTCTCTATGGCTACTAGCACTTTCTGCAGGACCTCATCCCGTTCAAAGGGTTTGATAATGTAGTCGTAGGCCCCCAGCTTCATGGCTTCAATAGCGGTTTTCGTGTCGATAACGGAGGTCACCATGATTGCGCAGATGTCGGGTGACTCAGCGGTCAGCTTGCCGAGTACTTCTATTCCAGACATCTGAGGCATTTTAATATCCAGAAGCACTACCTCGGCCTCCCCCAGCGACACCTTGTATAACGCCTCTTTACCGCTAGCTACTGCGGTCACGTGGTAGCCAGCCCCTTCTAGTATCCGCTGGAGGAGATTTCGTACCGTCTCCTCGTCGTCAACGACCAACAGGCTTATTTTTTCCCCAGTCATTTTTCCACCTCCTTTAAGGTTTCCGTTACTATAGTTTTTAACTCATCGGGTGTGAATGGTTTAGGAAGGAATGGTCTGCCGGTTTTCTCTATAAAGCTGTTAGTATCCTGGCCGATTACGCTGCCGGTGGTGAATATTACCCTGCTTGCCAGCTGTGAGTGGTTCTTCTCTAACCATCGGTAGAGCTCTATGCCGCTCATTTCCGGTGTCCTGATGTCAAACAGGAAAAGCTGATATTTCTGCTTCTCTATCATGTCCTGAGCTATCTTCCCATTGACAGCAATATTCACCTCGAATCCTTCATCGGCAAGAACTCTCCGACAAAGCTCACAAATCGCCGGCTCGTCTTCGACTACCAGGATTCTTTTTATATCGCTCTCAGGAATTTTCATTTTTCTTTCCTTCATTATCAGTGGTTACTACAGGCAACTCAATGATAAAGGTGGCTCCTTT
>CAZRDI010000071.1:0-7872 GCA_964598825.1 uncultured Dehalococcoidales bacterium | reverse complement strand
GGGCGGATTTCGTTGGCGGCGACGAGCTGATTAAGAAGATTGAGGGTGGTTGGCTGGATTTCGATACGGCTATTGCTCCCCCTGATATGATGGGTAAGGTAGGGAAACTGGGGAAAATTTTGGGCAGGCGTGGATTGATGCCCAATCCTAAAGCGGGGACAGTAGTATCGGCAGATAACCTGCCCAGGGTAATAGAGGATGCCCGTAAAGGTCGGGTGGAATTTAAGTTAGACAGGACGGCTATCATTCATGTACCTCTGGGCAAAGTTAGTTTTGAGGGCGATAATTTGATGGATAACCTGACTGCGGTGGTAGAGGCGGTGGTAAAGGCTAAGCCCAGTGGCGCTAAGGGACAATATGTCAGGAGCGCTTTCTTAACTACTACTATGGGGGCTGGTATAAGGCTTGACCTGCAGCCAACCCTCTCTTTAAGCTCTAGTTAATACTCAGGAAGGAGAATACTTTATGGAAGATGTTGCCATTGTGGGTGTGGGACAGACTGTTTTCTCTCGCCGGTGTGAAGTGTCTATCAGGGAGTTATGCTTTGACGCTTATAAAGAAGCAATGGAGGGGCTGGACATTACTAATGAGAATATAGACGCCTCCATTATTTGCTCGGCACCGGAGTATGATAAACAGCGGTCACCATCCGGTCTGATATCAGAATATTTAGAATTGACGCCTAAACCAACTTTCTACGTTGAAACGGTGTGTTCTTCCAGTAGTACCGGGTTGAGAGTAGCATGGTCGTTAATCAAGGCTGGTCTTCATGACGTTGTAGCCGTGATTGGTTTTCAGAAGATGTCGGAGTTGTCTTCTCGTGAGGCTGCGGAGAGGATGGGCAGGGGTGGTGATATCCTCTGGGAAGCCCCCTTCGGTTTAACTATGCCAGCCGGTTACGCTATGCACGCCAGGGCTCACATGGCTAAGTACGGGAGTACCGAGGAGCAACTTGCCAGAATAAGGGTGAAAAACGCATATTACGGGGCTAAGAATCCGAAGGCTAATTACAGGAAGGAATTGAGTCTGGAGGACATTATGAATTCGGAGGTAATCGCCAGCCCGCTGAAGAAATTTGATTGCTGTGCCAATGCTGACGGTGCTTCTTGTATAATAGTTGCCAAAGGAGACATAGCCAAAAAGATAACGAGCATTCCTGTCTGGATTGCCGGGTTGGGTGCTGCTACTGATACCATGACTATGTCAGGGAGAAAAGTGCTTACCGGTTTAGAGTGTGCTCAAGAGGCGGGAAAGCAGGCTTATGAGATGGCCGGTGTAGGGCCGGAGGATATTGACGTAGCTGAGGTGCATGACTGCTTTACCATAGCTGAGCTTATGGCTTATGAGGACTTGGGGTTCGCTAAACCGGGTGAAGGGCCCAGGTTGATAGAGGAAAAGCAGACTTATGTCGACGGTAGAATACCGGTAAATGTTGACGGCGGTCTGATGTCCAAGGGTCATCCGATTGGGGCTACTGGAGGCTCCCAGATAAGAACTATTGTCCGTCAGCTTAGAGGGGAAGCTATTGAGGCTCAGGTGAAAGATGCCGAGATAGGTCTGGTTCATAATATTGGTGGCATTGGTCAATATGCCAATGTAACTATTCTCAGGAGGTAACTAAATGGGTTTTGAGAATTTCGGTTCGGTTAGTTTTACGGCAGAGGCAAAGCCAGTAGATTTTGTTACGTACCTGGAGCAGGGGAAAGTAATGACGACTAGGTGCAAGAAGTGCGGGACTGCTTACTTTCCACCGAAGATGGACTGCCCGAGTTGTTTACAAAGTGAGGTGGAGTGGTTTGAGGTAGAAGGGAAGGGTACATTGGAAACTTATGCTACGGTAAACTATGGCCCGACCGGCTTTGAAGATGATGCCCCGTATATTCTAGCCTTAGGTGACTTTGACGAGGGGTTGAAAATCTTTAGCCGTTTAAGCAAGGATATTAAAGAAGGCGATATTAAACCGGGGATGGAAGTGAAAGTGGTTCCGTTGAAATTATCTGGCGATAGAATCACCTTTGAATTCCAGAAGGTTTGACAAATACTCATACTAGAGATTGGAAGTAAAAAATAGGAGGGTTAAGGTGCCTGAGAAGAGAAACGCTTGTATAATCGCAGGGGGGATGTGTAAGTGGGGTGTTAGAGAGGCGAGCTATTTAGATATGGCTCAGGAAGCGGCTAAGGAGTGCTTTGATGATCTCCCGGGGCTTAAGCCGAAGGATATTGACGGCCTTCTTTTCGCCTCTACCTTTGTGGGAAGGCGGTCATGCCAGGCTAATACCGCTCCTGTGGTGGCGGAAAGGCTAGGCTTAAAGCCGACGTCTATCTGTGCCCGCGTTGACGTACTCTGTGCGGGTGGCAGCACGGGAATTATGCTGGCCAGAGGACTCGTAGAGAGTGGAATGGCTGAGGTGGTCATGGTGCTGGGTGCGGAGAAGCTCTATACTCCTGAGAGGTGGCAGGTGCAGTATGACGAGATTGCTGCCATAGACCACGACTGGGATGCTCCACAGGCCATCGGACCACCGCCGGTGTGGTTTGCCCTGATTGCCAAGGAGCACATGAAGCACTACGGGACTACAAAAGAGGACCTGGCTGCGGTCTCAGTAGCCAATTACGCCTTTGGGACTACTAATCCCAAAGGCCATTTTCAGAAGGAATTGACCATGCAGGAAGCGCTTGAGGCAAGGCCTATAGCGGCACCTCTGGGGCTGTTTGATTGTTGTCCCTTGAGTGATGGGTCGGCAGCAGTGATTGTTACCAGCGAGGATAAAGCCAAAGAGCTTACCGATAGGCCGCTTGTATACATCAGGGGTGGGGCTCAGGTCTCACTCCATAGCGCATCGGCTAACTGGCCAGGAGATCATCTTGGGGACTGGCCGCATTTAAAGCTGGCTGCGGAAAAGGCTTATAAAAACGGGGGGATAAGCCCGGATGACGTAGATGTTGCCCAGGTGCATGATTGCTTCAGCATCTCACAGGTTATTGAGGTGGAGGAGCTGGGTTTTTGTAAGAAGGGAGAAGGCGGGGCTTTTGTCTCTTCGGGGCAGACCAAGCTTGATGGTAAAATGCCTATCAATACTGATGGTGGCCTTCTTTCTTCCGGGCATCCCTTTGGGGCAACCGGCATCCGTCAGGGAATTGAGATATTAAAGCAGCTCCAGGGCAGAGCCACGTGCCAGGTTAAGGGGGCGGAGATTGGTCTTACCCATAATCTGAGTGGTGGCAATGTAGAGCATACTATTGTTGTTTACGGTAGAGAGCCGAGGAAGTAAAGGAGAAAGATGATGGCAGAAGTAGGAATACCTTATCTGGAGGGCAAGTACTCTCCTACGCTGGATATGTGGCCGATAGAGGCTAAGCAGTTTAATAGAATCTACCCCTTTTACGATAACCTGAGGGAGGGGAAGCTTACCACAACCAAGTGCAAGAAGTGCGGTCATGTCGCCTTTCCGCCGCGGGTAATCTGTCCTGAGTGTTACTCCGATGAGCTGGAGTGGATAGAGTTGCCGAAGAAGGGTAAGGTGATAGCCACTGTGGAAAAGCTGGGAGGCCTTCCCATTGGCTTCGAATTACCTCTGATTGACGCCTGGATTGATTTTGGCGAAGGCAGTCCGGTTAGGCATATGTTGAGCCGGGTGAAGAACTGTGCTCAAGGTGATGTCAATGAGGGCGATGAGGTACAGCTGATGGTTTTCGATATACCGGGTCACCCGATGGATGTGGGCAGAGAGAGCGTAATAGCCGAGAGGGTATATTTTGCCTTTGAACCGGTTAAGTAACTGGGAGGTTGCAATTTAACATAAAATTAGGCGTTGACCTGAGACAGTGGGTGCCGATAAGGCTTAATCAATGTGCCTGCCGAGGAAAGTAAAACTCTAGATTAGTAATATCTTGCCATAAGTAAAGTCAAGATTTGGAAAGTCTAGTTGAGAGTCCTTGTGTAGCTGGCACAAGGACTTCTTTTTAAATAGATGACCAGTGGGGGTAGTTAGGAGGTAATGTAAATTGTCGAGAGAAGAAAAGGCGCAGACTATTGACATGCTGCAGGAGTTCTTGTCTAAGTGTAGCGTTGGTATTCTGACGGACTATCGGGGATTGACTGCTTCTGAGATGACTGCTTTGCGCCGCAAACTGAGGGAATCCGGGATTGAGTATAAGGTGGTGAAGAATACTCTGGTTCGGTTTGCCGCAGAAAGGGCAGGCAGGAGTGAATTGGCTGGTTTCTTTGAGGGTCCGGTAGCCATTGCCGTTGGCTATGGTGATATTACTGAGCCGGCTAAGGTTCTGGCTGACTACATTCGCACGTCGAAAACCGATATGAGTATCAAGGGGGGCTTTTTACCTGATAGGCTGCTTGCCTCAGAAGACGTGATAACCCTTTCCACCTTGCCATCAAGAGAGGTGTTATTAGGTAAAGTTATGGGTGGGATGCGGGCTCCCATCGTTTCTTTAATTGGTTGCCTTGCCAACCCGATGAGGGGAATCATAGGCGTACTACAGGCTAGAATTCAACAATTGGAGGGAGTATAGAATGGCAGAAAAAGAGAAAGAAGTCACTAATGAAGCTGGCACGGAGGCGGTTGAACCAGTAGCTGAACCGGCGGCTGAGGCGGCTGCTGAACCGGCGGCTGAAGCGGCTGCTGAATCTGTAGCCGAACCTGCGGCTGAGGTGGAACAGGAAGCGCCAAAGGCGGAAAAGAAACCGAAGAAAGCGGCTCCGGCCGAGAAAAAGGAGGAGCCGCCGGCGGATAAGAAGCAGGCGCCAGCCAAGGTAGAGAAAGTGAAGCTCTCAAAGGCACTTGAAGAGATAATGACTGCTATAAAAGGTATGACAGTGCTTGAGCTATCGGAACTGGTGAAGGCTATGGAGGCTGAGTTTGGAGTTAGTGCTGCTGCACCGGTGGCAGTTGCTGCTGCGGCGCCAACTGAAGCTGCCGCTCCTGCTGAGGAGAAGACAGAGTTTAAGGTGGTTCTTAAAGAAATAGGGGCTAATAAGATTAGCGTGATTAAGGCGGTGCGAGAGTTAACTACTTTGGGATTGAAGGAGTCTAAGGATTTGGTGGAGAGTGCCCCGGCAACGGTAAGAGAGGGGGTTACTAAGGAAGAGGCATCTACAATGGAAGAGAAGCTGAAAGCCGCTGGGGCTACTGTTGAGATTGCATAATACCTAGTTTAGTCACCTTAGGATAAAATCTTGGGGTGACTTATCGGGGGTTGGTATGTCTCAGTCTAGTTTGGTTATAGTAATGAGTTTGGGTGGCTTGTTTGTCCTTCTCGGTCTGGCCGTTATCGTCTGGGGTAAGAGGGAGGAGAAGGGTTATTACGACTCCATTTCCACTCGCCCTGATGTGAGGGAGTTTTTGGAACGGCAGCCACGGCGCCCTGAACCCGAGGCGTTAAAAATAGGAGGTTGGATAGCTATTGCTGTAGGCTTGCTTATGCTGGCTATGGGCGGTGGCTTCTGGCTCTGGGGGTGAGATTTATAGCCTCTTTACGCTACAGGTTAGCCTTAATGTAATTTACCAGTTGGGGCATTATCTCTCCAGCCTTGCCTCGCAGACTAACATCGCTGATGGGAGTAAGGGCGGTTTCGTAAAGGTCAACCTCTATTAGCGTTCCTCCCCCTCCCTTCACCTGTTGCGGGAAGCCGGCCGCCGGGTAGACGACAGCGGAAGTCCCCACCGATAGCATGCAATCGCACTTGCTAGTTTCCTCCACGCATATTCTGAGGGTATCCGAGGGGATAGGTTCACCGAACGATACGCCGTCGCTTTTTATTATTCCACCGCAGTGGGGGCAGAGGGGAGGAAGGGTCTCCAGCGATATTTCTTCCCCGTCGTACCGCGAGTTGCACTGGATACATCTTAGTTTCCGGTGATTTCCATGAATTTCGGCTATCTTTTTGGTCCCAGCTGCCCGGTGAAGGTTATCAACGTTTTGAGTTATTAAGTATCTCAGTACTCCCAGCTTTTCAAGCTCAGCCAGAGCATGATGAGCCGGGTTTGGTTGAGCCTTCTCAATGGTCTGGCTAAATTCGCTCATGGTGTTGTCTCTCTTAAGGCGTTGTTCCCAGTGCCCTTTTGGGTCAGCGAGGAATCTCTGGTAGCCATCCATCGGCGGCTCGCCGTGCTCGGTCCACAGTCCGCCGGGACCGCGGAACGGTCTGATGCCGCTTTCGACCGAGATGCCGGCTCCGGTGATGCCGACCACGTATTTGCCGGCCAGTATTAGTTTTCCGGCGCGCTCTATATTACTTTTCATTGCTTCGTCTGATTGCTGACCTGTCATTTCTGCCTCCTTTCTGAAGATTATATGGTCGGTTTAGGCGATTTTGGTGGCTTTGAGGGAAAAAATGAGCGGAACGTTATCACCTTTTATCCGCCACAATCCGTTGTCGTCCCGCTCCATAAAGGGTAAACATTTATAGAAGGTTACCGGGAACTCATGGAGGAACTCGATTCTCAGGCCGCTGGATATAAGACTATTGATAATATCGCCTATGTCATGAGTCCATTCGTATGAACCGTGCGTAACTACAGCGTCAGAGTCCGCATAATCACCTTCGGATTCCCACTTCGCAGGTTCCGGCGCATGGAAGTATGAGTAACGGACTTTTAGTTCTGTGACATCCGGTGAATCGTCAAAGATACGACTAAGAGGATGACCTTCAAGAATATAGAAAAAACCTCCCGGTTTGAGGAAATGGGAGATTATCTCAGCCCACCGTTTTAAGTCGGGAAGCCAGCAAAGAACACCGCCTGAAGTGTAGACAATATCAAATTTCTTATTCAGCTTTTTCGGCAGGTCGTAAATATTACAGCAGATGAAGTCCGCCTCTATTCCCAGTTCCTTACTCAGAGAGCGTGCTAGGTCTATAGCTTTATCCGAGAAATCCACGCCGGTTACCCTGGCGCCTTGCCTAGCCCATGAGAGGGTGTCCATACCGAAATGGCACTGTAGGTGAAGCAGAGATTTATTCCTAACATCGCCCATCTCTTCAAGCTCTACCGGATAGAGCATGCTACTCCTGCCCTTCTTGAACCCCTCCACGTCGTAGAACTCCGATTTAGCATGAATCGGAGTCAGTTCGTTCCATAAGTCACGGTTCCCTCTAATATATTTATCCATTTCTGGTGCTCCCATTTTGCACTACCTGGCTACACCAGCTGCCTCGGTCTGTACTGTATGGCTTCGGCCAGGTGGTGGGATTTAATTATATCAGCCTTTTCCAGGTCGGCGATGGTTCGCGCCAGTTTGAGTATGCGGTGGAAGGCCCGCGCGGAAAGGTGAAGCTGTTTCATGGCCATTTTGAGCAGGCCCTGGGCGGGTCCTTCTACCTGGCAGAGGTCTCTTACCTCGGTCGGTGTCATTTCGGCGTTGCAGGCCAGCCTGGTGCCGTCAAAGCGCCGGCGTTGTATGGAGCGGGCGGTTTCGACTCTGGCCTGGGCCTTGTCTGATGTCTCACCCAGCCTGTCGTCGGTTAGCTTTTCATAATCAACGCGGGGCGCTTCAACGAATATGTCCACCCGGTCAATGAATGGTCCGCTGATACGTTTCTGGTACAGGGAGACCAGGCTGGGGGGGCAGGTGCATTGTTTGAAAGGGTCGCCATAGTAGCCGCAGGGGCATGCGTGAAGAATGTAGTTGAGCATTTGCGTCAGCATCTATCAAATCCTTACTGAAGAAGTATACTATATGTAGGGTCAGAGTGCCATCATCAGCTTCTCCTACTCGGATCTCTTTAAGTAGAAGCTCGAAGATTTTCCGTTTTATCTCAAGGGTGGCGTCTTTGACACTTTCTTTAAGAGTAGATAGGATATCGTTGACATCGCAGATTTTCCGTCTCTGGTCATCCTCATTTGCAATAATCAT
>CAZRDI010000070.1:0-7941 GCA_964598825.1 uncultured Dehalococcoidales bacterium | reverse complement strand
CAGAAACACCAAGTAAAGCGGTGTTTCAATAGTATCCATACAGGATTATTCCCCTTTTATTAAACAAGCCCCCATTTGATTTCTTTAATGTTATCATACCATCAGCCGATAGGTGTGTCAAAAAGAGGTAAAGTTATAAATAGTCAGCTATGCCACCAACAGTGTCTATGCTATAATTCAACATATGAAGATTCTAGGCATCGAGACCTCCTGTGATGAAACAGCCGCAGCGGTAGTGGAAGACGGGGTTAGAATGCTATCCAACCAGATTGCTTCACAGGTGGAAATCCATGCCCGCTACGGAGGGATTGTTCCTGAGGTCGCCTCCAGACAACACATTCTATCTATTATTCCCATCATTAAACAGGCAATGGCTGACGCTAAGGTTACCTGGAACGATTTGGACGGAATTGCCGTCACCGCCGGACCCGGCTTGGCCGGCTCACTGCTGGTTGGAGTAAACGTGGCTAAGGCAATAGCCCTCGCCCACAGCTTACCTATCACCGGAGTCAATCACCTTGAGGGACACATCTATGCTAACTGGCTGACTGCTCACAGCTCTGACTCCACTCCCCTCTTCCCCTCACTATGCCTCATTGTTTCCGGAGGGCATAGCGATCTGGTGCTAATGAGATGGCATGGTGATTATGTAGTATTGGGACGGACACGGGACGACGCTGCCGGCGAAGCCTTTGACAAAGCCGCCAGGATACTGGACCTGGGTTATCCCGGCGGTCCGGCCATTGAAAAGACGGCAAGAAACGGCACTGCTTCTCTCAGGCTGCCTCGTGCCTGGCTTAAAGGAACCAACGACTTCAGCTTCAGCGGCGTCAAGACAGCCCTGCTACGGGTGGTGGAAGAGGGAATGACCGTAACCAGGGCTGATGCCGCCGCCAGCTTCCAGGAAGCGGTGGTTGATGTCCTGATCACTAAAGCCATATCTACCGCTAAAGAGCACAGGGTAAAACAGCTTTTGCTATCGGGCGGAGTGGCAGCAAACAAGCTCCTTCGCCGCCGGCTGATAAATAACTCCCCCGTCCCGGTTCTGGTCCCCGAGCCTATATTGTGCACTGACAACGCGGCTATGATTGCTGCCTGCGGCTACTACCGATTCCAAATCGGCAAGATAGACACCTTAGATTTGGATGTGTCTCCCGGTCTCAAAATGGCTTAGGGGACAGCCGTGACATCTACCCTGAGTACAAAGGGTATTATATATGTGGATTAGCCCCTGTTGCCTCCGGGCTAAGTTGACCAGGCTACCGTCCAACCCGAGTTGATTCTTCATATGCTTCTCCACCGCGTTTACCGCCAGCTTAGGGTAACAGTGATAAAGGTCAAAAGCCTTCTTCTCAAGCTCTGGCCGGGAGGTAAGCTGGCTCCAGGCAAAGGTAAAAGGTAAGAGCACGTTCACCACGATATCAGCCGCTCGCCGGCTACCCAGAAGAGTTGGCCTACTTATCCCACTGCCCGAACCGAAATCAAAGTGACCTGCCCGATAGTCACCGGTGGTAACCAGTAACCCCTCTTCCAACCTGTGATGACCCTTATCAACCGACGCCTCCCTTACCATGTTGACCGCCCCCTCAAGCATTCCCTTCTCCCGGAAGCGGAGTATAAGGTAACTCATAGCTACTATACGCCGAATCGGCAGGTTACTCGGCCTGACCTTAAACAGGTGCCATTCGTCCCGAGACATTACCGCAGTGCGGTTAGAAGCATCCCAGAGCCTCTCCAACCTGCCTGCCCATCTGTCATCCCATCCATCTTTCAGGAAACCGTCCCGACGCTGCGAAGGCAGTAGCCCAGCGGTACCCAGCAGCAGAGCCTGCTGCTGGGCAAGGTGTCTCTCGTCTGATATCTCATCTTAAACCGCCGACTCCAGAATCTCTAGAGGTAAGCGGCGGGCCAGCTCCAGGCAAGAAAGCTTATTCTTAGAGTAACCCAGAGCGCCCATTAACCCCTGGTAAAGGGACTGGCCTGCCCCCACCTGAGCTAAATCCACCCGAAACCGTGAAGCCTTGGCAAAGAACCGCTCCTCCCCGGCACCGTCCAGAACCTCAGCTACAATGTTTGCGGGAAGATATCTTGTAATGTTGAAGCAAGGCAGGCTAAAAGCAGCCGGGGAACATGCCGCATCAGGCCACTGGCTAACCGAAACCTTCATGTATTTATGTAAAGATAGGACAGGGGCACTCCTCCCGTCTTGCAGCCTGGTAGCTTCCCTGGTATCATGCCACATCACCACGTGCAGGATTGTTCGGTTATAGGCAGGGTCCAGGTGGTGTCGGTGGGCCCGCCAGCCGCTGGACTTAACATGAAGCTCTATATCCCCCCTCATCAACCCACGGCCAGTAGCAATAACCGCATCACGGAAATCAGCCCCGTGGTCATCATTAATCCTTCCCGGGTAGATTATCCTTATCGGCTCACCATCTTCGGTGGTCAACTCTTTCCCATCAAGTAACTGGTGTTGCCAGATTCCAACAACCTGTTTCTCAGATAAACTATTCATCAGCCTCACCCCCCACAGAGAAAAGTTATTTAAGAGAGCCCCCTACACGATAACGTGTACCACCGGTGTTAATAAAAGCGGTTTTCATCTAAACCGCCCCATTTGATAATACCTGATTAAGTAATCTAGTCCGACTGTGCCTCAAGCTCCTGCCTGAACGCCTGGTAAGCTGTCTGGTCAAAGAGCACAAAGACCACCTTTTCCAGTCCCGTTTTCCCGGCTGAGTACCGGCGCACCTCACCAATCATTATCCCGGCGCACTCACCCAGAGGGAAGCCGCCGACACCGGTACCTAAGGCAGGAAAGGCAATGCTCTTTATACCAAGCTCATCACCCCTAAGCAGACTGCTCCTTGTCGCCTGCCTTATCTTATCAGCATCGGTCTTAAGGTCCTGCCCCATCACCGCGGCATGTATAATATACTTTGCCTTTAGCTCGCCAGCCCCGGTGGCTACCGCCTCTCCGACAGGAACAGGCCCCTGCTTAACCGCCTCGGCCTCTATCTCCTGCCCCCCGGCCCTCTTTATGGCACCGGCCACTCCACCACCCATCCATAATCGGTTATTGGCCGCATTAACCAGAGCGTCAAGGTCAAGCTGGGTAATATCTCCGCGGTGAACCTCAATCTTAACCATTGCCCCCCTCTCAGTCCACAATGCCCGGACAATACCAACCCGCATGTTACACGTTTACGTGTATAATTTCAAGGGTTTTTAGGCGGTTTATTTTGACGGAGCGGCCCGGTATTTAAATTTGGTGCTTTCGGCGACCATAGAAAGAAGTGTGGACGAAGCACCACGAGGGTTATACACTCCCAGTTCCCACTCGCTTACCGTTTGCTGGCGTATGCCCAGTCTGTTTGCCATCTCACGCTGGGTTAAACCTAAATGGCGCCTCAGAGCACGAATGCGCTCGCCATCCCATTGTGGCCGGCCAACCTCATACCGCTCACTCATAGCTGAATGCTACACGGTTTAGTGTAAAATGTCAACACACCGACCCCGGAGAGGCAGAGACAAGTTTTAAGTCAGAACTATGTATCGGCACTGAGTATACGAATGATTTTCGTCCTGGCTTTCACCACATCCAGCTCATCAACTTCGCCTACCGTCACCTGGAGGTCCCCTTCTTTAGCCAGATAGGTGGTCATAACCACGGGAACAAACTCTTTAGAAATCGGCTCCTTCTGTATAACAGCGGCGATGCTGATATTATACTTCCAGAAGATGTTACAAATCTTGGCCAGAACACCCGCCTGATTCACCACGCTAAACCTCAGGTAATAACGCATCTCAATAGCCTCGTTAGAACCCAGAACCAGAGCCTTCGTCGAGTCAGGCATGGGTAATATCCTGCCCTCGGCTATATCCAGCAGGTCTTTGACCACGGCATCGGCGGTGGGGTAAGTGCCGGCCCCCGGGGCAACCAAGCCCGATACGACGCCGTATTCATCCTCAATCTCAACCCCGTTATAAGCCCCCTCCAGGGAACCAAGCAGCGATGCCTCAGGCATCATCGCCGGATACACGCCAGCATTAAAAACATCCCCCCTCTGCTCAATCACTCCCACCAGCTTAATTGAATACCCCAGTTCAGCGGCATACTTTATATCCTGCGCCGTTACGTCCCTGATTCCCTCAACCGGGAAGGAAACAGGAGCATGATACGAATTGCTGATGAGCCCCAGAATGATGCGAACCTTGTTAGCCGTATCTATCCCATCAATATCTTCGGAGGGATTACTCTCGGCATAGCCCTTCTCCTGGGCCTCCCCAAGTGCCTCCTCAAACCCCTTCCCCTCCCCTGACATGGTAGACAATATGTAGTTAGAGGTCCCGTTCAGAATGGCATAAAGTCTCCTGATTTTCTTGGCAGCAGTCCCGGCCTGGCGAAACTCGTGGATAAACGAGTGCCCGCCAACAAAACTGGCTCTAAAACCAACCCAGCGGTCCAAACTTGAAGCCAGTTGAAAAATGTGGTGTCCTTCCTGTGCCAGGAGCATCTTGTTGGCGGTAACCACGTCCTTACCGTTCTGCATCGCCTGTAACAGGATGCTTTTGGCTGGCTCAATACCGCCAATTAACTCAACCACAATATCAACTTCAGGGTCATTGACGACCTGTTTCCAGTCCGTGGTGAGATACCGCGCCGGTAGAGCAACCGGACGCTTTCTCTTAAGGTCTATATCAGCGACCTTCACCAGCTCTAGTCCGGTAACTCCCTTCTTATAGAGGAGCTCCACCACACCGGTGCCAATATTCCCAAAACCTATAACGGCTACTTTTTTTGGCTTTGCCATAGCGTAAACTCCCTGGCTAATCCAGCTTTAACTGGCTAATTCTATAGCCACAGAGCGGGCGGTGTCAAACAGACAGGATGTTCTGTCAATAGGTTATATCAGTCTGGGCGGATATTTCTATAAACTCGCCTTCCAGCTGACTATTGATTTGAGTAGCACGGAGCCATGTTTTTAATTGTGCTTCAATGTTCTCTTGGTTGGCCTCGGCTTCGGCCTCACTGCTTAGCTTACACCAACCTTGCATGTCCAGAACATCATCACCGCTGGTCAGATTCATCAGGGAGATTCCGTATAGCAGGCCCGGAATGTCAAACATGATGGCCAATTCCGCCGATATGTAAGTGTAGGCACCGGTGGGTAGCTTATCTACTATTGACTTAACATCTTCGTTGCTGTACATTGAGGGCTCATCCTTATAGCTGATATCGATAGAAGCCTTAACGTAACCTGTATCCCCATCGATAAGTAGTCCGTTCAGAAAGGCTACGGATATATACATCATTTCATCTGCGAACTCGTAAAGTCTGGTCCAGATTTCTACTCCCCCGTATCTATCTGGCGCGAAGCCTTTCTCCGCGAGTATGTCGCGAACGTTCCGGAGGTTAAACTCTCCTTTGGTTATCGCTAAATTACCCCTATAGCTTCTCATAGTGGCATAAGCGTATACGGTGGAGAAGTCTACCTCCGCTACATTTGCTAGTGGTGCACTCTGTGTGCTATCCAGAAAGCTGTTAAGTATACTTTCAAAATCAGGGTCTTGAGCCATTGCCTCAATGTCCATATAGTAGAACGCGTAGAAATCATGAGGAGCTAGCTTCAGCATCTCTACCACGGGGTCATCCACTAGGTTGTCGTTTGCTGACGGATTTCACCCCACGAAAGACGAGAGAAGTATTGCCAGCACTATGAGAATCACTATTATTCCAGACTTCATTTCCCCTATCCCCAGGTCAAGCTGTCTTCGGGTAGTCAATATTAAATTAAGAGAATGGGCGGTGTCAAACGGCCCTTCCCCTCGCCCCCCTGGGCTCATACCGGCTGGCGGCTTCAACCAGCAGTGCCAGGCTCATCAGGAAATCGTCGTGCCCCTGCGCCGGGTCAACATAGAAGTTCATCGTCTGGCTGGGACGGTACTGGCTTTTCGCCCTCTCCATCTCAAACCAGAACTCCTGATACTCGTCCGAGCCGTCCCCGTCATACATTTTCAACCTGCCCGAGTTCACGGCGGCTAACAGGCTGAAGCCCAGCTCGGACTTCGACCGCTGGGTAAAGGTGAAAGGAATAACCCGTGAGCCCAACGACTGCCTGAGGAACGAGCTCACCGGCTGACCGACCCCGGTTGAATCAACCACCACCCGTCGGCAGTGCCACACGTTTCTAAGGACATCAACCATCTGGGGATAGAGGTCAGCGTGCTTCCTGCCTGTCCACCAGTAGTGCTCCACTACCCTGACCCCCGGTTGCTTCTGCACACCGCCAGTCAGAGAAAAGTCCAGTTCGCCGATAGTTACCACAGTGGAGTCCTGGCGCGGCTTCAGAGCCCTTAAATATGCACCCTCACCAGCCTCCGCCTCCCCCGCCAGGTCGATACCGGCAACGTAGACCTTACCACGCTCGGGCTGATGCTTTCTGGCGTGATTACCACCTAGCTGAGCCCTCTGCTGGGGCGACAGGTATCCCCCACCACCATGGATAGGCAAAAGCCGGTACTGGGTAAGAAACAGGGGATGGTCCTCGCCAAGGCGCTCCCTCTCCCCTTCAACATAGTTTAAATAGTCGGAGTTACACTTAGCCACCTCCTGCCAGTCATAGCGGAAGTGGCGTTTGATACCGTCTTTCCTCTCCAGCTCGCAATTAGTCTGCTTTACCTCCTCCAGCAGGGTAGTATCATCCCAGGTAGTGCCGTAGTGAACGGTAGTAACATTGGTCGTCGCCCCCATCGGCTTGAACTCCTTGGTATACTTCTCCTTGCTGACATCCTGCGATTCGTCTATTTCCAGGAGAATATGGGCGGTGTTACCCACCACATTAGCTGATTCGTCAGCAGATAGAAATACAGCCCTGGCATCCCCCAATCTGACGATATAACCCAGCTCAGCCGCCCAGATGCCGGCGAAACCGGCGTCATTAAGCCTATCCTTTAACCTTGCCATAGAGATAACTGTCTGCGGTTTGAAGGTAGGCGCACACTTCACCAGATTCTTTGATTCAGCCATATAAAGGGTCAACAGTAAAAGCTCAAGCTGGGCCGACAGCTCATCCTTACCCCCCTGCCGGGCAATCTCAACGGAGAAGGTGAGCCCCTTCCTGCCGAAAACACTATCAAGTATAGCCAGCGCCACCTCACGCTGATAAGAGCGCAGTCTGCGCAAGGCAAGCCGACTGGATGAACCGACTACCTCAGCCATCAAAAATACTGAATCCTCAGGAGCCCCCCGTTATTTGCCAATGGTGGCGCCGATGCCGATGCCAAGGGGTAAAGCGACATCTTTAAGGACATTACCAATTGCCTCCTTAAGCCCCTTCTTGTCCTCCTTACTGATGCTATATCTGGTCTTGACCAGCTTGGCCAGGGCATCAGTTGCCTGCTTGATGAGCTTAATATTCTCCGGGTCATGCACCAGGATAGACTTTATCTTAACCCTGAGCAGGGCAATCTCATCATCAATACCCTCAACACCAGTGGCTAGCTCAAAATCGAGCCGCTCCGCCTCATCAAGAACCTTGGAATAGAAACCGTGCTTCCTGGCGTTCTGATTACCTTTTGGTGCCCCTCTTTTTCTGTTCGCTTTTGCTGACATGCGGCTTGTCTCCATTCTTAAGGATACTGGCAGTGGCCAGGATAATAGCATGAGCCGCCAGGTCCCATCTCCGGATTTCTACGGCTAATCTTAATAGCTTCATAAATCTCCCTTTTCCCACAAATAATAGCACATATGTTCTACTATGGCTACCAGGTTTTGTCGCTTTCAAACCACTTAAATTGATATTACGGCACGGTTGTTATAGAATAAACAGGAATTTAGAAAATGAATGGTGCCAAACAACTCTACCAGCTACAGGAAGTCGACATGGAGCTTGAGTCCAATGAGCGAGCTCTTGAGCAGATTGCCAGCCAGATTGGAGA
>CAZRDI010000069.1:0-7955 GCA_964598825.1 uncultured Dehalococcoidales bacterium | reverse complement strand
ATTATCCCCCGGGCGTACCCGGCAGAGGATATATGGTCAGCGGTCAGACTATGGTAGTCAACCTGATAGGAAGAGTCTTCATAGACAATTTTGATTGCCCGTTTAGAGCTATGGACAAGCTATTAGCCGAAGTCGAGCAGAAGCCGCCGGTCATTATCGTTGATTTCCATGCCGAGGCAACATCAGAAAAGGTAGCCATGGGACGATACCTGGACGGTCGGGTCAGTGCTGTACTCGGCACTCATACCCACGTGGGAACCATTGATACCCGGGTGCTACCTCATGGTACCGCCTACGTTACCGATATCGGCATGACCGGGCCTATTAACTCAATTATAGGTGATGACGCCGATGATGTGCTACAGCGCTTCCTGACTATAACACATCATCGCCTATCGGTAGGAAAGGGCAAGACAATGCTTAATGCGGTCATGGTCAAAGTAGATGAGCAAAGTGGCAAAGCGATAAGCATTAAACGAATCGACCGGGAGGTAGAATAGTGTCCAAGGTAGACCTTCATATACACTCGACTGCCTCCGACGGACGGTTTAGCCCGGCAGACATTGTCCGTAAATCAGCCGCCGCGGGATTAACCATCATTGCCCTTGCCGACCATGACACCGTAGACGGCATTGCTCCCGCCCTGGAAGCCGCCGAAGCCTTCCCCCAGCTACAAGTCATACCCTGTATCGAAATTAGCACCGCCGTTCCCAAGGGCGAAGTCCACGTCCTGGGCTATTTCATAGATTCCGCCAACCAAAAACTGCGGACCGCCATGGAGGAGATGCGCAACTCCCGATGGAAACGGGCTCAAGAGATGGTCGCTAAATTGAGAGAGCTTGATATCCACATTGACTGGCAACGAGTCCAAGAAATAGCCGGCGATGGCTCCATAGGGCGTCCTCATATCGCTCAAGCCATGCTGGAGAAAGGCTATATCGCCTCGTTTAATGAAGCCTTCACCAAGTATATAAGCCGGGGTGGTCCCGCCTATGCCAAACGAAAAGTGATGACGCCGACAGAAGCAGTAGAGCTGATACTCACGGCTAACGGGTTGCCGGTGCTGGCGCACCCCTTCACTGTCCACGACATGGAGGCAACGGTTATTGATCTGAAGGCAGCCGGTCTGGCAGGCATTGAAGTTTACTGCAACGGCTATACTGCTAAGGAAATCAACAGGCTGGTTAGCTTAGCCAACAGATATAATCTTATCACTACTGGCGGCAGTGACTACCATGGTCTGGACGGTAGCACTGAGGCCATGCTCGGTGCTTTGGATGTGCCTGCGGAGGCAGCAGAGCAACTAATAGCTCTGGCTAAACAGCGGGCACTAAAGCTAGCCTGAGCCTGATATTTGGAGGGCTTATGTCCATCTGGTTTTGGCCATTACTGGTAGGTGCCTATCTCCTGGGTTCGGTGCCAGCCGCCTACCTGGTGGCTAAATGGCGCCGCGGCATAGACATCAGGCAACACGGCAGTGGCAATGTTGGAGCATCCAACGTAGCTGCCGTTGTTTCCAAACGATGGTCTATTCCAGTAACCCTTTTTGACATAGGCAAGGGGGCGTTCACCGTATGGGTGGCTCAACTGCTGGGACTTAATGCTGCCCAGCAGGTAGCGGTGGGGCTCATTACAATTATCGGGCATAACTGGCCTGTATTTCTTCGCTTCAAAGGCGGGCGCGGTATCTTTACCAGCCTGGGCGTTGTTACCATGCTATCCCCGAAACTGGGACTCATAACCCTGATAACGCCTTACTTACTAGCCCCATTAAGGCAGTTAGCCCTGGGAGTATTTTGTATATTAGTCGCTCTACCCTTTCTGAGCTGGTTCCTCAACCAGCCTCTGAGCATAGAAGACAGGTTGCCAGTTACGCTAGGCTTAATAGTCCTGAGTCTGATAGCACTATTCAAGAGAGTGATAGCACCAAGAACCCCGCTCAGCAAATCAGTACCCCCCGTACAGCTATTCATTAATCGTGTGCTCTTTGACCGCGATATCAGAGAAAGGAAAGCCTGGATACACCAGACTCGCGCTGCGGCCGATACCGCCGTCCAGCAGAAGGCATCCCAAGAAGACTAACAATTAATAAACTAAACCCCGGCCTACCCTGAGGACAACTCATCAAGCCAGCACAGTTTGCAGTCCCTCCCACTCTCCATGTAAAATGTAAGGTGAAGAAGGAGGTTTTTATTCAATGAGAGAAGTAGTCATTGTCAGTGGTGCCAGGACGGCTATCGGAACTTTTGGCGGTTCTCTAAAGGATACACCCGCTATTAAGCTGGGTAGCACCGTTATTAAAGAAGCAATGCGCCGAGCCGGGCTAAGACCGAAAGTTAGCGATGAGGTGCTAGACTGCGCTCCTGATAAACTCAAGGGAGCCGGGATAACCGAACTGGAAAAAACTTATCATGACTGGGATGATTCCCTTAAAGCAGTCCACGTTGATGAGGTGATAATGGGGAATGTTCTCCAGGGCGGCCAGGGACAGAACGTGGCCCGTCAGGCAACAATCTACGCAGGCTTCCCCAAAGAGACCAATGCCTATACCGTGAACAAGGTCTGCGCCTCCGGACTAAAGACTATCACACTGGGTGCCCAGACAATAGCCCTGGGGGGAGCTGATATCATAGTCGCCGGGGGGATGGAGAACATGAGTTGCGCCCCCTATATCCTCCCCAAAGCCCGCTGGGGATACCGCATGGACGTTAGCTCAAGGGGAGAACTCATAGACCTGATGGTCTATGACGGACTATGGGAGATATTCTACGGCTACCATATGGGCAATACCGCAGAAAATATTGCCAAAATGTACAACATCTCCAGACAGGAGCAGGATGAAATCGGTCTCATAAGCCACCAGCGAGCCAGAGCCGCCATAGCGGAAGGCATCTTCAAGGAAGAAATAGTACCGGTCTCAATTCCCCAGAGGAGAGGCGACCCCGTCATCTTCGACACAGATGAACGCCCCATGGATACCAGCATGGAGAAGATGGCTAGACTGGCACCGGCATTCAGAAAAGACGGGACAGTTACCGCCGGCAACGCTTCCGGAATCAATGATGCCGCCGCCGCAGTGGTGCTCATGTCCAGAGAGAAAGCCAAGGAACTGGGGCTTGAGCCGTGGTTAACCATCAAGTCATATGCCTCAGGAGCGATAGACCCCGCCTACATGGGACTGGGCCCGATACCGGCAGTAAGAAAAGCTCTTAAGAAGGCAGGGAGTACCATTAATGATATGGACGTTATCGAACTCAATGAGGCTTTCGCCTCCCAGGCGATTGCCTGTATACGGGAACTGAACCTCAGCCTGGATAATACCAACCCTCTTGGCAGTGGAATCTCCCTGGGGCACCCCATCGGCTGCACCGGGGCAAGGCTGGTAGTAACCATCATGCATGAAATGAAGAGGAAAAACTTCAAGCAGGGGCTGGTAACTATGTGCATCGGCGGTGGGCAGGGAATGGCAATGGTAGTGGAAAGGGGATAAAAAACCAGTCCCCTGACCACAGGTAAACTATAAATAAAGAAAGGCGGCTCGACAAATCAATAAGCGAGCCGCCTAAATTTTATGTCATCTCTAAGACTGACCGTACTGCTCCCGGAGAACCCTTCTCATAATCTTGCCGGTAGAAGTCTTGGGCAGTTCTTCTTCAACGAAAACCACTGAACTGGGCCGTTTGAAGCCAGCCAGCCTCGGCCGACAAAAGTCAATGATTTCCTGCTCGGTGGCTTTCTTACCCTTCTTTAGTCTCACTATAGCCTTTACCTGCTGACCCCACTCCAGGTCTTTAACCCCGATTACCCCTGCCTCATCAACACCGGGGTGAGATAAAAGCACGCTTTCTACCTCGGTGGGACCTATATTCTCACCTCCCCTTACAATCACGTCATCGCTGCGCCCGCTGAGATAGATATAGCCCTCTTCGTCTTTGTACCCCTTATCGCCGGTACGATACCACCCATCCTCGGTGAAAGCACTCTTTGTCTTCTCCTCATCCCTCCAGTAGCCCTTCATTATCCTGGAACCCCGGGCTACAACCTCGCCTACTTCCCCGGCAGGTAACTCCTGCCCACTTTCATCCCGCACCTGAATCTCCATATCCTCTACAGGCAGTCCAATGGAGCTGGACAGCCTCTTCAACTTCTTCTCTCTCTCCGCCTCGGTCTCTTTACCGGTAATTACCTGATCTTCAGCCCTGAGCGCGGCTATAGTTGAGGAGGTTTCCGTTCCCCCAAAAGCATTTATCAGTGCTCTACCGGGAAAACGCTCAATCGTCTTTCTCAGTACTTCATAGGGACAGGCAGCCGCACCGTAGGTTATCACCCGGACACTAGAGAGGTCATACTTATCAAAGTCAGGGTACTCAACTATTCGCTTGAGCATGGTAGGTACTACCATAACCCGGGTGGCTTTCTCCCGCTGCACCGTCTCAAACCATTCTTTATCATCAAATTGCCGCATCAGGGCAATGGTTCTGCCTCCGTAAATACCGGCCATCAGCGCCTGCATTCCGGCCACATGGTATAGAGGCATGACAAGCACGTTTGTCTCTACCGGTGAGTCAGGGTCAGGAGGATTGACATTGGTCAGGACATAAGAACTATAGGCATTGTTGTCCTGGGGAACCCCCTTGGGAAAACCGGTAGTTCCGGCAGTAAACATGAGTACGGCTATATCCTCATCCTTCACATCGGCATAGGTCTTTTCCTCCGGCGAACCCGAGTTTATAAGTTCCTCGTAGCTTATCATCCCCTCATGCTGCCCTTCCATAATTACGAAATGCTTAACCGACGGCAACTGAGACCGCACGCCATCCACCATATCAGCATAGCGGCTGCCCACTAAAAGAATCTTGGGTTCCGCTTTATTTACCAGATATGTTAGTTCCTCCTGCCGTATCCGAAAGTTCAGGGGCGCAAATATGCCCCCTGCCTTCACAGTAGCAAAACAAGCCTCCACATACTCATTGCAGTTGACCTCAAGGATAGCAACTCGCTCTCCTTTCTCCAGACCCAGCTTACTTAGAGAATCCGCCAGGCGATTCACCCTCTCCTTCAGTTTGGTGTAGCTAAATCGCTCCCCTTCAAAGACGATAGCCGTCCGCTCTGGAACGAGCATGGCTGCCAGGTCAAAAAATTCGGTTATAATCATATTTCCTCCTCAATATTCATTTGACAGGCTGCTTTCGAGCTCCTCAGCCTGACCCGTTAGCAGAACCGGCCAATTTTTCTGTAACCCTCTTTATAACGCCTGTCATTGTCTCACCGGCTTTAGCCCTGATAAGAACGGTAGCCTGCTCATCCATAGGGGTGGAGCTGAGGTTGACAATAACCAGTTTAGCCCCTGAATCAACGGCATAGATAGGCATATAGGCGGCAGGATAAACAACCAAGGTGGAGCCAACCACAATACACAGGTCACAACTCCGCGAGCGGTATGCCGCCTCTGTCAGCACCTCTCCCGACAGCGACTCGCAAAAGAGAACCGCATCCGGCTTCAGGATGCCATGACAGGACTCGCAATCCGGGCTTTCTTCGCCGCCATCCAGCCTGGCCTGAACATGCTCAAAGGGATAGCGCTTACCACAACTCAAACATATCGCCCGCTGCATGTTACCATGAAGCTCAAGCACCTTATCATCAGGGACTCCCGCCTTCTGGTGAAGGCTGTCCACATTCTGGGTAATGACGCAATCCAGCTTACCCAGTCTATAAAGCTCAGCGATAGCATAATGGGCGGGGTTGGGTACAGCCGTGGTGGTCAACCCTCCCTCCTGAAGTATCCGCCAGTGCTTGCTCCTGGCTTCAGGGTCGGCAACAAATTTCTGATAGGTGAAGTCACTCTGGTCGTACCTGTCCCAGATTCCACCGGGGCTACGGAAGTCAGGAATCCCGGATTCTGTGCTTATTCCGGCACCGGTGAAGACCACCACCTTCCTAGCGTTGACAATCAGGTCGGCTACTCTGTCGATGAGAGCATCCGGATTCTGTTCCACCATTAAATTAACTATTCCCTCTTTTACTTTGACGAAATAAGGGCACGACCAAGCCTCGCTTCCAGCTCCAGCCCCTGTTCCAGACTCATATCAAGCCCACGAGTAACAGCCTGCTTGGCGTAGCTCAAGGCAAGTGGACGGTAAGCCTTAATTCTACCGGCCAACTCTTCCACCACCGGCAACAGGTCGTCTCTGGATACCACCTGATTAACCAGCTTCAACCGAAGGGCTTCCTCGGCTTTAACCCACCGCCCGGACAGCAGCATCTCCAGCGTCTTAGCCCTGCCTATCACCCGGGGCAGGGTCTGGCTACCGCCAGCAGCCGGGATTATGCCTAACCCCGTCTCAGGCACCCCGAACTGGACATCCTCCGCCGCTATCCTGATATCACAGCACATGGCTATCTCCACCCCGTCACCGAGAACATAGCCGTGAAGGGCGACAATTATCGGCTTGTTAATACTCAGGAAAAACTCCCAGTCAGGCCGGTCCCAGCGCACGTGCCGGGAAATTATCGGCGACGGAGCTGTGAGAAATTCGGTCAGGTCAGCACCAGCACAGAAAGCCTTCTCCCCGGCGCCCTTAAATATGACCACTCTAACCTCAGGGTCGTCCTCAAGCGCCCCCAGCACCTGGTAAAGCTCATCCCTCATCTGAATGTTATAGGCATTAAGGGCTTTGGGCCGATTGAGGGTAACGTAGCCTACGCCATCCCGCTTCTCGTAGATAATTACCTCAAAATTACTCATAACCAGCGTTAAATCCCGCTCTCTACTCCCCTTAAGGTCGCCCCAAACTCACTCAGCTTTGAACCGGGAAGTTCTCTTCTCCAGGAAGGCTTTGATGCCCTCCGTCCTATCAGCAGTGGTGTGCAGCAGGAAGTAAAGGTCGGCCTCCAGGCGAAGACCCTGCTCAAGGGTTAAATCCAATCCCTTATTCACTGCTTCCTTGGCAAACCTGAGGGCAACGGGTCCCTTGCCGGCTATGGTCTTGGCTAAAGTCTCAACTTCAGAAGCCAGTTTTTCCCGAGGGACTACTTCGCTGACCAGCCCTATCTCAAACGCCTCCCCGGCGCTTATAGTCTCTGCGGTAAGGATTAACTCCAGGGCTTTACCCTTACCCACTATACGAGGTAGCCGCTGCGTTCCGCCATCCACAGGTATAAACCCGGAAGCCACCTGGGGAAAGCCAAACCGTGCCCCTTGCGAAGCCAGCCTGATATCACAGCTCAGAGCCAGTTCCACCCCCTGCCCCAGCGCATCTCCACTAATAGCGGCAATAACCGGCCGGTCTATACCGGCGATACTTGCGGCAACATTATACGGCGTGCCCGACTCCCCCATCTCACCGCCGCCACAGAACGCCTTATCCCCGGCTCCGGTAATTATGACCACGTAAATGCCATCATCCTGGCTCACATCACGGCACACGTCTCCCAGTTCCTGAGCAAGCTGCTGATTGATAACGTTATCCGCATCGAGACGGTTAAGGGTTATATGAGCAATATGGTCTTTTTTAGTATAGATAACAGTGGAATAGGACATATATTTACTCCCGACTAACAGACTGGCGGTTAAACCTCTAAAAACAAGCCAAACTTAATCTTAACTGACCCTGTCTCTGGCGTCAAGGTTTACACCGAAACGGCAGGTGTCACCCAGGCAACACCGCTGACAAAGAGGGCGACTGCGGCAGACATCCTTAGCCAGGCGTACCAGCAGGGCATGACATTCATTAAACAGTCCGACATCGGCTGGCAGGTTGTCCATAAAAAGGGACTGATAGGCAGTGTAGCTATCACCCTCCGGAGCCAGACCGAGGCGGTCAATTATACGGCGGGTATAAGTATCAATAACAAAAACCGGTTTATTAGCAGCATACAGTATTATGGAATCGGCCGTCTCCGGCCCGATACCATGCACGGAAAGAAGCTGCTGCCGGAGGTAATCAATATTA
>CAZRDI010000068.1:0-8231 GCA_964598825.1 uncultured Dehalococcoidales bacterium | reverse complement strand
ACCTTTCCCCCAGGTGTTTTTCAACAGTTTCTCTCTTTACCCATACCTCAAACAGACCGATTAGGATGAAGGCGCAGGGCAGTATCTTGAGCATGTCCAGCGAAAAAGAGGCGAAGTTATGGCTGATTTCTTTTCCTGGATTAAACCCGGATATCCAGGAAACAACCACGAAGATAGCATATGCTGATATGAGAGCTATCCTGATGATGCTACTCCGCTTAATTTTCATTTAGAAAATCTCCCCGAAGAAAATACCTATCATTACCGCAACGGCGAGGGCTATAAGCAGGCTGATTGTATTTCTTATTATGGTTACCTTTACCCCGAAATACTCCTTTTCTATAGGGTAGGTGAGGACGCCTACCATCATCAGGGTGGTGGTGAAGGCAGCCAGCACCGTGTATTGCACCCCTTTTTCCAGCAGGATGCCGCATAACGGAAAGACGATGAAACCGGGCATAAGAGTTATGGAGCCGAAAAAGGAGGCAATGAGAACGGCAAAGAACGTATTGTTATTGCCGAGGTAATCTGAAATGACCTTATCGGGGACCAGAAAAAGGACAATTGAGACAAGAATGAGCATAATCAGGAAGGCGGGTAGAATTTTTAAGAATCTCTTGAAGGCTACTTTAAGCGCCTGAAGTGTTTTCTTACGGCTGGCAACGAGGGAGGCTAGTATAGCCAGTCCCGTTGCTATGTATAAATAATACACTTATCCCCTGCTCTTATACCGGCAGGTCGATTTTGTAGTTTTTAATGGTATCTTTGATGATGGCCATTGATTTCTCATCGGGCTCGACGAGAGGCAGACGCGGTTTGCCTACCGGGAAGCCGATATGATTAAGGGCGTACTTGATTGGACTGGGGTTGGAAACAATGAATAGCGCGTTAATCAGGGGTAGGAGGTGGTGGTGTATGGCGGCGGCTTCGTCTGTTTTACCGCTAATAAAGTTTTCAATCATCTCTCTTATGTGGTTGCCAACCAGGTGGGAGGCAACGCTAACCACCCCGTAGCCGCCCAGGGCTAATATGGGCAGGGTATCGCTGTCATTACCACTCCAGATGTAGAAATCCTCTCCTGTACTGCTGATGATTTTGGAAATCTGGTCTAGATCGCCGCTGGCTTCCTTGATGCCGATGATGTTATCAATCTGGCTTAATTTTATAACCGTGTCGTCGGATAGACTGGCAACGGTGCGTGATGGCACGTTGTAGAGGATGCAGGGTAGAGTAGTGCTCCGGGCGATAGTCTTGAAATGCTGGTATAAGCCTTCCTGGGAGGGCTTATTATAGTAGGGGACTACCAGGAGGCAGGCGTCAACCCCTGTTCGCTCTGCTTCTTTCGTTGCCTCCATGGCTTCGGCGGTGCTATTGCTGCCGGTGCCGGCTACTATTATCCCTCGTTTGCCGGCGACTGATTTTATCTCGGCAAACAGGCGTATCTCTTCCTCCCGGACAAGGGTGGGAGATTCTCCGGTTGTGCCTACCACCACCAGTCCTTCGCTTCCCGAGTTGAGTAAGGCCAGGGCCAGCTTCTTGGCCTGCTTATAATCAACTTTCCCCTCTTCATCAAAGGGGGTTACCATTGCTGTTAATAATCGCCCCGGTTTTTTCAATTTCCTACCCTCCGGGATGTACCCAATCCCGTTTAATCATCTCTTCGGCAATCTGGATTGCGTTCAGGGCTGCCCCCTTACGCAGGTTATCAGCTACAACCCACATAACCAGACCGTTTGATTGAGAGGCGTCCTGGCGTATGCGCCCGACAAAAACTTCGTCGGTGCCGGTTGCTGACCAGGGCTGGGGGTAAAGGCTGACTAGCGGGTCATCCAATATCTTGACCCCCGGTGCCTGGGCGAGAATACGCCGTGCCTCATCGGGAGACATGGAATGAGAGAATTCTATGTGTATGGCCTCACTATGCCCCGTAAATACCGGGACACGCACACAGGTGGCCGTAATAGCTATATCATCGGCGTGCATTATCTTTCTCGTTTCTTCTACCATCTTCCACTCTTCTTTGGTGTAGCCGTTATCCAGAAAGACATCTATCTCCGGCAGTATGTTAAAGGCTATCTGGTGAGGGAAAACATGGGGGGTAGTGTTCTGCCCATTTAGTATTTGCCTGGCTTGTGTTGTTAGTTCTTCTATTGCTGCCGGGCCACCGATGCCAGATACTGACTGATAGGTATCAACGATAATACGTTTGATGGGATTGACCTTATGCAACGGATATAGAGCTACTACCATCTGAATGGTGGAGCAATTGGGATTAGCGATGATTCCTTTGTGCAATTTAATGTCCTCCGGATTTATCTCAGGCACTACCAGGGGGACGTTGGGGTCCATCCTGAAAGCGGAACTGTTATCAACCACTACGGTGCCGGACTGGGCGGCTATGGGTGAGAAGTAGCGGCTGGTCTCGGCGCCGGCCGAAAAGAGAGCAATATCTATTTCATCAAAGGACTCGGGAACAGTTTCTTTGACGGCGATTTCCCGGTGGTTTACAAACAACTTCTTACCGGCTGAGCGGTCTGAAGCCAGGAGAGAGATTGAGGACATGGGAAAGTTGCGTTGCTCCAGTATCTTGATGAACTCCTGTCCTACGAGCCCGGTAGCACCAACAATAGCCACTCTATACTCGTTCATAATCGCCTCCTATAAACCAAGCAGAGCATCTAAGCCGTAAACCAGCCCCTTTCGTCTGATTACCTCCTTAATGGCTATAATAACGCCCGGCATGTAGCATTCCCGGTTAATGGTGTCATGTCTTATGCTTAGTGTTTGCCCTGCTGCTCCCAGGACTACTTCCTGATGTGCCATGAAGCCGGGTAGACGCACGCTGTGAATGGGAATGCCTTCAACTTGCTTTCCCCGGCTATTTTGGTTTTTTCCTTGTTTCTGGGGGCGGTTGAACGGTTTGCCTTTAGTTTCAGCCATGGCTCTGGCGGTAGACAGGGCAGTTCCCGAAGGCGCATCAACTTTCTGGTTGTGATGTAGCTCTATGATTTCTGCGTAGTCAAAATATTTAGCCGCTATCTTGGCCAGGTGCATCATTAAAACTGCTCCCAGGGCAAAGTTTGGCGCTACCACTACCCCTACATTGTGAGTTGTGGCCAGGCGCTCAATTTCGCCAATGTCTTCACTGGTTAAGCCGGTGGTTCCTATTACCAGGTTGATGCCCTGTTTAGCGGCTATGCGTATTGCAGGCATGGTGACTTTAGCAATAGTGAAATCTACCAGCACGTCAGGCTGGCAACTGGTGAGAATGTGCTCTAAGTTGGAAGAGAAGGGGACCGTGCCTGAGCCGTCAGGTAAGGGAAGGTAATCTTCAGTGACCTCTAGTTCTACAGCGCCTACTAACTGTATTTCAGGTTCATTGCATAGGGCTTTAATCACCTCTCGCCCTACTTTGCCTGATGCCCCTTGCACTGCTACCTTTATTGGCTTCATGGCCAGACTCCTGAAGTGTTGCTATTGAATTTGCCCGGGGGCTTATTTTCTTTGAGGTCGCCTGTTCCCGGGTGGGCGATTATCACGGTGCGATCTAAATGGGTAGTCCTTGGTTGGTGAACCTTCTGCCTTGTCCCCGGACACTTGAGAAAGTTTGTCGAATACAGCCCGTCGTGACAGGTTTGTCCTGCCCATATTATCAATAGCAATTACTTTAACCGTGACCTCGTCGCCTACTTTAACTACATCCTCAACCTTGGCTACCCGGTAGTCGGCTAACTCGCTGATGTGCACCAGACCTTCCTTACCGGGAAGGATTTCTACCATAGCGCCAAAGTTCAGTATGCGTGTTACCTTTCCAGTATATATGCTACCAACTTCCACTTCCTTAGTCAGGCCCTCAATGATTTCAATGGCTTTGCGGGTTGCTTCCTCATCGGGTGAGCCGATAAGCACTGTGCCAGTATCGTCGATGTCAATGGTTACTTTGGTTTCACTGGTGATTGCCCTTATCGTTTTGCCTCCGGGGCCGATAACAGCCCCGATTTTCTCGGGGTTAATCATTAGCTTGTGCATTCGCGGTGCATAGGGGCTTATTTCAGCTCGGCTGGAGCTGAGAGTTTGCTGCATAATCTCCAGAATATGGAGCCGAGCCTCACGGGCTTTATGTAGTGACTTTTCCAGAATTTCCGTGCTTACGCCTTTAATTTTGGTGTCCATCTGCAGGGCAGTAATGCCCTCAGTGGTGCCAGCTACCTTAAAGTCCATATCGCCATAAGCATCCTCTATACCCTCAATATCGGTTAAGATGGCGTAGTTGTCCTTGTCACCAGTGATAAGCCCCATAGCTATTCCGGCTACTGCTCTTTTTGTAGGTATTCCGGCATCCATCAGGGATAGGCTTGAGGCGCAGACACTGGCCATGGATGTGCTGCCGCTGGAGCTAAGAACCTCTGATACGAGACGGATGGTGTAAGGGAAGTCTTCATCCTTGGGTAGCACCGGCAATATGGCTCGTTCCGCCAGGGCGCCGTGTCCGATTTCACGGCGGCCGGGTGTGCCTATCCGTCTTACCTCGCCGGCAGAGAAGGGGGGGAAGTTGTAGTGATGAATGAAGCGTTTGGTCTCCTCTATGCCTAATCCGTCGAGTTGCTGCTCTTTTCTGGTAGGACCCAGGGTGGTGATTGTCATCACCTGCGTTTGGCCTCGGGTAAATAGTGCTGAGCCGTGGGTACGGGGCAGAAGTCCCACTTCGCAGCTGATGGGGCGGACTTCCGTTAAACTACGGCCGCTGATACGCCGCTCCTTTTCCAGGATATTAGTTCTCATTTCAGCCTTGACCAGTGCCTCAAAAGCAGAAAGTATATCTTTCTTGGGGAATGATTCCCCCAGGTTCTCCACAAGCTCTGCCTTTAGACTGTTAAGCGCCCGTTCCCGCTGTGCTTTTTCTGGCTGGTATAAAGCCTGGTCCAGTTTTTCATTCATGATTGGTGAGATTGCTGAAATTACCTCGGGGTTAATCTGGCTGGCAGGCATTTCTATCTTGGGTTTACCATAAGCCTGCTGAAGCTGCTCTTGAAGTTTTATAATATCCTGGTTTGCCTTGTGTCCAAGCTGGATTGCCTGAGCGACGATGTCTTCCGGAGCTTCCGTGGCTCCTGCTTCTACCATTACTATTGCTTGACTGGTGCTGGCCACGACCATGTCAAGCAGGCTGCTTTCAAGCTGGGACAGTGTTGGATTTAATACCAGCTCGTCATTGATGTAGCCGACGTGAACCGTGCTTACCGGACCGGCGAATGGTATTTCTGATAATAATAAAGCCGTTGAGCTGCCTATAACAGCCAGTATGTCCGGGTCGTTTTCTTGGTCGGCGGAGAGAACGGTAACTACAAGCTGGATATCGTTACGCCACTCCTTGGGCAGGAGGGGACGGAGTGGGCGGTCGGTAAGGCGAGCGGCCAGGGTTGCCTCTTGGCTGGGGCGGCCTTCCCTTCTGATGAAGCCGCCGGGGATTTTACCGGCAGCATATAGTCTTTCTTCGTAGTCCACCGTTAACGGTAAAAAGTCTACTCCCTCGCGTGGCTCGTTGCTAAAGCAGGCGGTAACCAGAACCACGCTGTCTCCATAGCGAACAGTTACCGCTGCGTTTGCTTGCTCAGCGAACTTTCCTGGGTCTATAATGAGGCTCCTGCCTCCAACTTCACACTCAAAAGGCTGCGATTTTATCAATTATTCCTCCTGTTTGTACTGTCGGGAAATCCATAGGGATATTCCAGCAAACTCAGCCTTCTACCATCCTACTTTTAATCTCCGCTCACAGGCTACTTTTTTGAGCGGTTCGTATTGAGGATTTACTTGCGTAAACCAAGTTTGGTAATTAAGCTATTGTACCGGCCTACATCCTCTTTGTTGAGATAGGACAATAACCTTCTTCTTTGTCCGACGAGCTTGAGTAAGCCGCGCTGCGTGTGGTAATCATGGCGGTTAGCCGCCATGTGTCCGGTTAGCTGCTTTATTCTTTCAGTAAGTAGAGCTACCTGAACCTCAGTCGAGCCGGTATCTCCTTCATGGAGCTCGAATTTGCTTATAGTGTCCGTTTTCTTTTGTTTATCCAAATTATACCCCTGTGTCCCTTCTGGATATTAAGTATATCACAAGTTTAAAATTATACCATAAGTAAGGGGGGCTGTAAATGAAAAGGGATACTAAAAATCTTTCTTGGGCTTGACTTGACAATGTGAATTATGTATAGTGTGGATGATTAAATGCCTTGGGTTAGTGCTGTTTCTAAGCTAGGACTCTGTGTAACAGCTGACAATATAGTTCGGCAAGGGGTTTTTGAGCCGGGAGACTGCATCAGGAACAAGGGATAACACAAATATCAAGGAGGTGCAGTTTATGGCTCTTGAAGACAAGACTCTGGTATGCCGTGACTGCGGGCAAGAGTTCACTTTTACGACCGGTGAGCAAGAGTTTTATTCGTCTCATGGATTGCAGAATGAACCCAGTCGTTGCCCAGAATGCCGGGTTGCTCGGCGGAGAGACCGTCAGGCTGGCTACAACCAGCCGAGGCAAATGTATGAGGTGGTGTGTGCTGATTGTGGTGCAGAAACAACGGTGCCTTTTGAGCCCAGGGAAGGACGGCCGGTCTACTGTAGAGAGTGCTACGCTAAGCATAGAGAATCTTTCTAAGTTTAGCCTTTGTGGTATTAAATAACCATCCGAACTATTAGTATCCCTAAGCAGTGTCGTTGACAAGCTGGACTTGATTTATCTGGTTTGTGGCGTCTACTAAATGTTTCATGAATATTGGTGTATGTCGGATAAGGTTCCGTTTACCCGAAAATTCATCCCTCAAGGGCAAGCGCCGGGTGGTAAAATCCATCATCGCCCGCGTCAGAAATAAATTTGATGTTTCGGTGGCTGAGGTTGATGATCAGGGCTTATGGCAACTGGCTACGCTGGGAATTTGTTGCGTTAGCAATGAGAAGCGCCATACTAATGAAGTCCTGTCAAAAGTGGTTGACTTTATTGTGAACAGTCGCTTTGAGGTAGAGATTCTTGACTATGAAATTGAGCTTGTGCCTGTTCTTTAACGCCTAGATGGGTTAAAGATTTATGAATGCCTCGGCTTTTCTCTCCCGTCTCACCGCCCAACCTGCTTATAACAATCAAATAGCTCATATTGAGCGTATTCTACCCCATGACGCCAACTATGCTGAATTAGATAAACCCCTGGTTAAGGACCTTCAAGATTGTCTCAATGAGCACAAGTTATTGCCCCTCTATACTCACCAGGCTGAAGCGGTAAATAACGCCCGCCAGGGCAAGAATGTGGTGGTAGCAACCTCAAGCGCCAGCGGTAAGACCCTGTGTTATAACATTCCTGTAGTAGAGACACTCTTAAATGAGAGGAATAGCCGTGCCCTTTACCTTTTCCCGACCAAAGCCCTGGCTCAGGACCAGCTACGCGGTTTGCAGGAAGTGTTTTGCCCCGGGCTGTTTAAAATAGAGGACTTCGCTACCTTTGACGGTGATACTCCCCAGGTTGAGCGGGCTGAGATAAGGAAACGAGCCAGGATAGTACTTACCAATCCGGACATGCTCCATGTTGGCATATTGCCTAATCACCAGTCCTGGTCAAGGCTGCTTCGTCACTTGAGGTATGTGGTGCTAGATGAAGCTCATGCCTATCGTGGTGTTTTTGGCTCCCATGTTGCCTGTGTGATGCGTCGCTTGCGGCGACTGTGTAACCTTTACGGCTCAAACCCCCAGTTTATTTGCTGTTCGGCTACGATAGCTAACCCCGGTGAACATGCGGAGAGATTGGCGGCTCTGCCTTTTGCCGTGGTTGACAATGAGGGCTCGCCCCATGGAGGGAAGGACTTTGTCTTTTGGAATCCTCCAATTATAGATGAGGCGAGGAGTGTCCGGCGCAGTGCTAATAGTGAGGCGACAAACCTGTTTACCGAGCTGGTCAGTCGTAATATTCGCACCCTGACCTTTACCCGCAGCCGCCGGCTGACGGAGATTATTTACAGCTACTCGAAGCGCAAACTGGCTGAAGCGGACCCGTCTCTGAGTGATAGAATCAGGGCTTATCGTGCCGGTTATCTCCCCCGGGAACGGCGCCAGATAGAGCAGGAGCTCTTTAGCGGTCAGCTTCTGGGGGTGGTGGCGACTACTGCTCTGGAGCTGGGCATAAATATCGGTGACCTGGAGGCTACCGTGCTTACCGGCTATCCGGGGAGCATTGCCAGCACCTGGCAGCAGGC